>JAWODZ010000226.1:0-3155 GCA_046483025.1 bacterium | reverse complement strand
TTAAATCTTTTTCGTATATCTGTGTTAATTTTTTAGTTCCAGGTTCTCCAGGTTTTCTAATACATTTTGTTTTTATATATTCAGTATTCATAATCTATCTGTCGGGCTAATAACACCTCTACCACCTTTATTTAATACATGTGTGTAGATCATTGTAGTCTTGACATCTTTATGCCCTAATAATTCCTGTACAGTTCGAATATCATATCCTTCCTCAAGTAAATGAGTGGCAAAGCTGTGTCTGAATGTATGGCTCGAAATTCGTTTGTTAATATTAATAATATTTTTGGACTTTTTCAAGGCTTTTCTGAATACTGACACTGCATCAGAGAATACACCTCAGCAATTTTTTCAAATCCTGCATTGTGAGCTGTATCTTTTGCTACCTTATCAGTTTTCCTGACTAATGATCTGAGATTATTCTTTTCCGCCTTCAGGATCCAGACAAAAAGAGGCGAAATGCGTAAAGAATAGATATGTGCTTTATATTCCAAAGATTCATTACTGTAAATATACCTTATATTTGGTTAAAAAATAAAATTTATACTATCCTAATGCAAAAACAGCATTTTCCCTGTCTCCCTGCTAGAACCTGCCCGCAGGGTGTACGTATACAGACCGGAGTCGACTTTTCTACCCCTATCATCTGTACCGTCCCAGACCACCGACTTCTTTCCTGCAGATTGTTCGGTCTTTACCAGGGTCCGGACTTTTTGTCCCATTATATTGTAAATTTTCAGTTCACTATAGGCACTCCAGGGTAGCTGATACCGGATAACTGTAACCGGATTGAAGGGATTGGGAAAGTTATTCAAGAGAAAAGTGGTTTCAGGGCGATCCTCACTTCCTCTTTGCAGACAAATATTCGAAGAGGCCGAATATTCAAACGCACCTATATCATATCCATTCCCCGCCGGCCGCTGATTGCCTTCATAATCCTGCAGAGGCGCTCCGGCATCAGTTCCGGCATCAACAGCTGCACTGGTTTTTACCAGATGGAGATCATAATCGATGGGGTCGCAGAAAAGATCAGCCGTATTACGGACAATCACGGAATGGGCATCCTGTCCGCAGTAGCTCGTCCATTCACCAGATTCAACCTGATCAATGGAAAACTCATCCTCATAGCCGACCGCAACTGTTCTGCCGGCATTGTCATTATGAAAGAGGTTGTAATCCCCCACGTAATTAGCAGCGTCCCGCTGTTCAAAAGCAAGACCGATATTTTCTCCCCCTGCCAGTATGCAGTTGTACATATGCAGTGTATCGGCTGCATTCTCGATCCACACCGTAAAAGTTCCGGAATGGAAAAAAGTGCAGTTAAAAAAATTCGTCCGTCCGGGCTGTTCATCCCAGTCCAATTCCACTACTGAGTTATCGCAGTTATATCCGATGCAGTTGATCAATGTCACCTGGTCCTGCCAGAGTTTATATCCGCCATTCCAGCAATTATAGGCCAGACAGCAGTTGAGGGTTGTACTCCGGGAGCTTATGTCAAATCCGTCAAAGACATTGTACGTACAGCAGCGGTTAAAAATAAAACCATGCTGGCTGCCATGACCAAGAGCGAACCCGTCCACATTCTGCTGGGTGTCGCGGCCGGTATGGGCCACGCAGTCATTAAAAGTAACATCATGGCAGTCCGATCCGCCCGAAGGGGAAACATCAAATCCGTAAAAGTCAAAATGATGTGCACTTACTCTGTTAAATACAAGATCATGACTGCCGTCGGCAATACCGATCCCGTAGACCACATCCCGGACCGTACAGTCGGATATTTTTAGGTACGCAGCATTTTCAATCCAGATCGCGTTCTCGGACCAGTTACGGATTTTTAGGCCACTGAGTTCGATATAGGATTTATCAACAACTATGCCGTTCTGAGATTCGGTCACACCCGTACCATCAAGCACAGGAACTTCCCCAGGATAAGCAGAAAAGACAATATTACCAGTGGCATCACCACCATGATCAGTATAGACATGTTCGTAATACGTCCCGGCTCTGATGAATACAGTATCACCGGCAACTACTGACTCAGCAGCATACTGAATGGTCAGCCAGGGCAGTTCTGAAGTTCCGGGATTTGCATTACCTGCCTGTGAGTGACTACAATCCACATAGTAGGTTTCACTTTTACTGACGAATGGTGTAAAAAGGAACAGCAACAGTAATATCATGCAATTTATTCTCACTATTTTTTTCATTTTTTTCTCCTTGTTCCTATTAAATATGCTTATATGGTTACGTCTTTTACTACGGTAAATTTCCAGGGCTGACTATTCCTGGCACCAGGTGCCTTTATCCCGCACTTAAGTATTTGCTCTACTTCATTATCGGTTACAGGTTCTTCCGGAAATATCCTGGCCGAGTAACTTGAGAGGAGTAGATCAATCACATCATTGGGGGATATTTGTCCGTTACCCATGACAGCAGCGAACACGAATACTCCCATATCAGTATTTTTTTACTGCCAGAGTGATCTGGGTATCAAGCACATATAAAAAACATACATCTATTCACCGGATAGGTGAAAAAAAACTGCTTGCATAACTCAAATTTAATTCATTATTAAACTTATGATAAACTGCAAAACAGACGTAATTTTAGAAGCCATAAAAATTAACAATATAATAATAGATTAAATATTATTTATTTTAATAAATTGTCAACCAAATGTCAAGAGTTTTTTGGTTGAAAAATTTTTACATCTGGAAAGAAGTGTTGTTTTTCCTGAATAAATACTGATCCTGCATCATCGAATGTAATTCTTCTATTTTTTCAAATCCTGCCTTTCGAGATATTTGCTTTAGTAAAGCAGGAGAAACAGTATATAATTGACTACCCAATACCCGTCTGAGTGAATTCCACAGATTAGGAGGAGACATTGTGGTTAATAAATATCCGTTATGTTGCAAGATTCAAGGTTTTTGATATAGACCTTTTTACAGTTGGATATAGTAATATTCCCTCGCAATTTTGTGTTAATGGGTCATCAGGTTTTTTCTGATTTTCAATATAAGAAAATAGCTGATACAAATGACCTGATAAGACCTTTTCTGTATTGAAGTTACCTTTTAGTGCTTCTTTATAATATTTCGTATCTATAATGATTTTCCTGGTTGAGGATCTTAATGATATATCAGTTTCCATTT
>JAWODZ010000154.1:0-2891 GCA_046483025.1 bacterium | reverse complement strand
AAAATATTACATTGATTTTTGGAGCTCAGAATATTAAACATTTAGTTGATTTCAACCAATATGAAAATCGTATTGATCTATCGATCTGTACTGAGGATGGATCTTGTGGTACAAAAGGATTAGTAACAGATATCATTCTTAATGTAATCCCGGATTCATCTGATTCTTTACAGGGATTTGCCTGCGGACCGAAACTAATGTACAAAGAAATTCAGAATTTGTTCTCAAAATCGAATTCTTTTCCATGGCAGGTCTCAATGGAGAGTATTATGGCGTGCGGTACAGGTGTATGTCAGGGCTGTGCTGTCAAAATGAAAACAAATAACTATAAGCTTGTTTGTTCACAGGGACCTGTATTTAATTTAAAGGACATTAATTTCAATGATTGATCTCTCAGTAAAAATCGGTTCTTTAAGGCTAAACAATCCTTTATTACCTGCTTCAGGTACTTTTGGATATGGTACTGAATTCATGAAATTTTATGATGTGGATCAATACGGTGCTATAATAACAAAATCTCTCACACTTGAACCACGATCAGGCAATATAATGCCCAGAATTGCTGAAACTCATTGTGGCTTATTGAATTCGATTGGTCTGGCAAATGTGGGTTTAGATATTTTCTTAAATGAAACCCTGGAAGAATTACAAGATATTACCTGTCCTATAATTGTAAATATTGCAGGAAGTACTGTAGATGAATATATCGAAATCGCCAAACAATTATCACCTATTAAAAAAATTAAAGGAATTGAAGTAAATATATCCTGTCCCAATGTTAGGCAAGGCGGGATGGCATTTGGTACTGATCCAGATATTACCAGTAAAATAGTCAGCAGTATACGTGAAGTATATGATAAGACTCTCATTGTTAAGCTCACCCCGAATGTTACTGATATTGGAATCATAGCTCGATCTGCTGTTGATGCAGGAGCTGATGCATTATCTTTAATCAATACTGTACTGGGAATGCGTATAGATATTAATACTAAAAAACCTTTATTAGGCACAATTACTGGTGGACTTTCCGGACCAGCCATTAAACCAATTGCACTGGCAAAAGTATTACAAGTTGCCAGAAGTGTTGATGTGCCCGTAATTGGAATCGGAGGTATCACTTCCTGGGAAGATGTTATCGAATTTTTAATTGCTGGTGCCACAGCTGTGGAAATCGGGAGTATGCATTTTATTGATCCTTCTGGACCTCAACTCATGCTGGAAGGAATAAAAAATTACTGTAAAAGACATTCAATAAATAAAATAACAGAACTCACAAATTCATTGGAGATGGAGGATAATGACTGATCTTATCGATCTTATTAAAAAAAGAAGGAGTATAAGAAAATTTCAGGAAAAATCTGTAGAAAGGGATAAAATTTTAACCTGTATTGAAGCTGCACGTTTTGCTCCTTCAGCAGACAATAAACAGCCCTGGCGATTTTTAATTTTAGACGATAAAAAAATCAGAAATCAATTTTGTGATGCAGCATTCTCTGGAATTTATGCTGCAACCCGCTGGGCAAAAAAGGCACCGGTTATTGTTGTGATTATTGCTGATATAGATTTTTTAACTCATAGAATAGGGGGGAAGGTACAAAAAGTACCTTTCTATTTTATTGATATAGGTATTGCTGGAGAACATTTTATTTTACAAGCACAGGAATTAGGTATAGGGACTTGCTGGATTGGTTGGTTCAATTTTAATAAAGCTCAGAAAATATTAAACATTCCAAAAGGAAAAAAAATCTGCCAGTTATTAGCGTTAGGGTATCCGGATAAGAAAAAAGGGATCAGAAAGAAAGTCAAAAAAACAGAAGAAATTGCCTTTTTTAATACCTGGGGAAATGATAGGTACTAGTATTAGTTACTTGTTATTGGGTAAAGGTCAGCTTGTAATGTAAATTAAAAAATACATATATACATATTTTCCAGAACTAAGTAATTGTAAAAAATAAAAGGGCTGCATGATCAAGAGGAATGAGTTTGTAAAAAGATTAGTAGTAGCAATCATTGGTGTACCCGTAATTATTTTTTTCACATTGTATGGAAAAATTTTATTTCTGGTATTAATTAGTTTCATCATGGTAGTTTCTTTATGGGAATTTTATAGTTTTAGCTCCTTTATAAATAAAACTTTATATAACATAATCGGTACATTAGCTCTCCTGTTAATTAATACAGATTTTTATTTATATTCCGGTAAAAATATTTATATTATCATTAGTTCCACTGTTATTCTGATTATCCTTGTTGAACTTTTTTCAGGTACTGATAATGCCGTAATAAACACTGCAGTACCAATTTTAGGAATTGTCTACATGCTCTTTTTTACTTTTTTTATTGTAATCCGGGAGCATCTTTTTTCTGATATACAAAACTATTCCTATGGCGGGTATGTTATAATTTATATATTTACAATTCTCTGGTCATTTGATATTTCAGCATATTTATTTGGTTCGATGTGGGGAAAGCATTCTCTGTATCCCCAAATAAGTCCGAAAAAAACCTGGGAAGGTACTCTTCTGGGGATAATGACAGCATTGATAGTATCTTTGTTTATAAATCACTATTTACACATCAATCTTTCACATATGACATGTTTAATTTTTACTTTGATATTATGCATTACTGCTCAGTTAAGTGATCTGGTAGAATCAATGTTTAAACGGGATTCTCAGGTTAAAGATTCCTCAAAAATATTACCTGGTCATGGAGGCATTTTTGACAGATTTGATGGATTTTTTCTGGTAGCTCCGGTAAGTTATCTGATGATAAAGATATTTTTTTAATTTGACAAATATTTCTTTTTTTTGTATATTTTATTCTTCTTAATCAATCATATGCCTCCGTAGCTCAACTGGATAGAGCAACGGCCTTCTAAGCCGTAGGTT
>JAWODZ010000101.1:0-9135 GCA_046483025.1 bacterium | reverse complement strand
ATAATATCCTTGAGAAGCTTCTTGGTATAACTGATCCCAGAAATGATGAACGGATTGATTTTGTAGGAGGTATCCGGGGATTGGAGGAACTGGAGAAACGTGTTGATGAAGGAGGCTATAAAATTGCTTTTTCATTATATCCAACCACCATTGATCAATTGTTATCAGTTGCTGATGCCGGAAAGGTGATGCCCCCTAAATCTACCTGGTTTGAACCTAAACTCTGCAGTGGGGTTGTGATTCATAAATTGGGATAATTTAATAATGTAAATTAAATAAATAATAACAGGAGGATAAAATTATGAAAATTTTGATTTCGGATCCTTTTGCACCCTCTTTACCTGACAAATTAAAACAATTTGGTGAAGTAACAGAAGACAAATCACAACTGCCGGAAGCAGATATTGTGCTGGTAAGAAGTAAAACCAAATGTACACAGGAATATCTGGATCAGGCAAAAAATCTGAAATTAATTATTCGGGGTGGTGTTGGCCTGGATAACATTGATCTTGACTATGCAAAAGAAAAAGGAACAGAAGTACGTAATACCCCTGAAGCTTCCAGTATTGCTGTGGCAGAGATTGCTTTTGCTCATATGCTGGCAGCGCCGTGTAATTTAATTGAAGGACATAACAGTTTAATTAAAGGAGAATGGAAAAAGAAAGAATTAAAACGTACTGAGCTTATGGGGAAAACGTTAGGTTTAATTGGGATGGGTAGGATAGCAACAGAAGTTGCAAAGAGAGCCAAGGCATTTGGTATGACTGTAATTGCTTATGATAAATATATTAATCAGTCCGATTTTGCAGAAATGAAATCTCTGGATGATGTATTATCAGAAGCGGATTATATCTCCTTACATGTTCCATTAACAGACGAAACAACAGGAATGCTCAACAAGGAAATGATATCTAAAATGAAAGATGGAGTTATTGTCATCAATACCGGCAGAGGCAAATGTGTTATAGAAGAGGATGTTGCACAGGCATTAAAAGATGGAAAGATACAAAAATATGCCAATGATGTCTGGTATTCAGATCCTCCCGATCCTGATTCACCCCTTCTTTCAGCCCCTAATGTACAGGTTACACCACATCTGGGAGCTTCCACCAAGGAGAATCTTTTGAGAATCAGTGATATCATTGTAGAAATTATCAGTAAATTTAATTAGATAAGGAGGTCAGTATGGCTAAAAGAATTTGGAATTTTAATCCCGGTCCGGCAACCCTTCCTCTTTCGGTATTGGGAAAAGCCAAGAAAGAGATGACAAACTATAGGAATACCGGGATGAGTGTGATGGAGATAAGTCATAGATCCAGTGAATATGCTGATATCAATGCTGAAGCTCAATCTTTAATCAAAGATTTATTTGGCGTTCCAGATAATTATAATATACTCTTTCTTCAGGGTGGATCAAGCCTTCAATTTGCCATGGTTCCCATGAATTTTTTACCCCAGGGATCATTTGCTGATTATGTGATAACCGGAAATTGGTCAAAAAAAGCCGTAACAGAAGCTAATATTGTGGCTGAGGGTAAAGTAGCAGGCTCTTCTGATGATAAAAACTTCAGCTATATTCCCAAAAGTCTTGATTTACATTCTGATGCCCAATATGTACACATAACTTCCAATAATACTATTGCCGGGACCCAGTGGCATACCTACCCCGATACCGGGGATGTACCGTTGGTTGCGGATATGTGCAGTGATATTCTTTCCAGAAAAGTAGATGTGAGTAAATTTGGTATCATTTATGCCAGCGCCCAAAAAAATATTGGTCCTGCCGGAGTTACAGTTGTCATTATACGAAAGGACTTGGTGGAAAAAGCCCGCAAGGATATTCCCACTTTATTGAAATATGAAACTCATGTCAAAAAGGATTCTGCTTTTAATACTCCTCCGGTCTATCCAGTATATATGATGAAATTGGTTCTGGAGTGGATGAAAGATCAAGGAGGTCTGGAAAAAATCGAACAGACCAATAGAAAAAAAGCAGAAACTCTTTATTCAACCATAGACAACTACAGTGAGTTCTTTAAAGGAGCTGTGGAAAAAGAGAATCGTTCCATAATGAATGTTACATTACGACTTCCAAATGAAGATCTTGAGAAGAAATTTATTGAAGAAGCTGCCAAAGCCGGATTTGGAGGGCTGAAAGGACACCGGTCAGTTGGGGGAATCAGAATATCGATTTATAATGCTATGCCTTTGAAAGGAGTGGAAGCAGTCAATAAGTTTATGATTGATTTTGCCAAGAAAAACGGCTGAGTTTTTTCTGATGGATTCAAGTTCCGGAGAATATGGTAAAGGGACTTGAATCCATCTTTCTCTTCTGATGATTATTGTTGTTTACCTTCCTTACAATACAAAAATACATTTTTAGATTCTTAACATTGATAAAGTCACAGTCACTAAGACTCAAAATCACAAAGTATTAAAAAGTATAGAGTAAATGAGTTTTATAAAACAGATTAGTTGTAGAATTTTAAATCATTTTCTTCTACATTATACAATCTTAGTGTTTTAGAGTCTTGGAGGCAAAATTTAAGAATAGTGTGGGCTGAACAATCATGAAAAAACACCCAAAACCTGTAGTAGGAGCTGTAATTATTAATCCAGAAGGGAAAGTTCTTATCTGCAGAGCCAGAAAATGGAATAATAAGTTTATTATTCCCGGTGGTCATATTGAGGTGGGAGAAAAAATGGAGGATGCTCTGAGGAGAGAAATAGGAGAAGAGACCGGATTATCAATTTATGATATAAAACTGATCAGTCTGAAAGAAAATATTCCTTCTCCCGAATATCATAAAAATCAACATTTCATTTTTATTGATTTTGTATGTAAAACAGATTCTTCCAAGGTAATTTTGAATGAAGAAGCGCAGGAATACAGGTGGATAGATCTTAAGGATGTTGATAAATATGATCTCTGCAGTTTTACCAAAGAATTGTTAATAGAATTAAGAGATAAAAATAGTGAAGAACATAAGGTGGATATTTTCTATAATTGATATTTCGCTTGATTTTATTAATAATAATTAATATATTTAGGTTACAATTTGAAGATAAGGAACAATAGGGTTGGCAAAAATAATGAAGAAAAAATTTAAATCAGATGTTGATTTTGTGGTACGGATTGGTGGGGAAGGAGGCGAAGGTGTCATTAGTTGCGGAGAGTTATTCGCCCAGGCAGTAGCAAGAACGGAATATCATGTTTTTACTTATATCACTTATCCGGCAGAAATGCGGGGCGGCTTTTCAATGATCCAGATCCGGGTACGGGACTGGACTATCTATTCAATGGGAAGCGAAGTTGACTGTCTGGTAGTATTTAATCAGTCAGCGTGGGAACGTACCAATATGTATTTAAAAAAGGGTGGATTGGTGGTATACGATCCGAAGTATGTAGATATACAACAAGAAAATTTTAAAGCTAAATTTTATCCAATACCTTTGACCAAGTTGGCAAAAGAGCAAACAGGTTCAGTTATTGGTAAGAACGTGGTAGCCTTGGGGGTGTTGGGATTTTTCTTTAGTATTAATCCCAACGTTTTGGAAGAACTCATCAGTGAACGATACGGCCAAAAAGGTCAAGACATAATTGATAAAAATTATAAGGCTTTAAAGGCGGGCTTTAAAGCCGGGGAAAAAATAACTACACGTAATATACAATTTGGCCTGGAAGGAGCAGTAGAAAAAAAGGAAAAATTTATGCTTCTTTCCGGCAATGAAGCCGTGGCCTTGGGAGCTATTGCAGCCGGCTGTCGATTTGTGGCCGGATATCCCATTACTCCGGCTACTCCTATTTTCGAAACCCTTACCAAAATAATGCCCAAAGTGGGCGGTAAGGCTATACAGATGGAGGATGAGATTGCTTCCATTTCTGCCATCATCGGCGCTTCCTTTGGAGGTGAAAAAGTAATGACACCAACGTCCGGTCCCGGACTCCAGCTCATGGGGGAACAGCTTAATCTTGCAGCCATGCTTGAACTCCCCATTGTGATTGTCAATGTACAGAGAGGAGGTCCCAGTACCGGATTGCCCACTAAAACCGAACAGTCGGATCTGAAATTTGCTATTTATGGAACCGCAGGGGAATCTCCCCGGGTCATCCTTGCTCCGGCTACTGTGGAAGATTGTTTTTATCAGACCATCAGAGCCTTTAATTTAGCGGAAGAATATCAGTTACCGGTAATACTGCTGACAGATCAGTCCATTGGATACAGGAAAGCAACCGTTAAGCTCCCGGATTTTCATTCCTTCAGAGAGAAAGAAGATCATGGTATAGATGAATATCTGGAAATACCCAGTGCAGAGAAGATTGAGGTGATATCCCGAAAGGAACCCACCAAAGCAGAACTCCAGAAATATAAGAGATTTAAAATTACAGATAATGGAGTATCCCCCATTGCCAGACCAGGAACACCTGGAGGACAGTATCTGGCAACCGGATTGGAACATGATGAAACGGGAAAGGCTGATTACAGTCCCAAAAATCATCTTATGATGTCCAGAAAACGATTTAGAAAGCTGGAAATGCTTTCCCGTAAATTTGAGCAGAATCCCAGGGAATTCTATGGTTCCAAGGAATCGAAAATTGGAGTGATCGGATGGGGGTCCACAGAAGGAGCAATCAGAGAAGCACGGTACAGGGCTGAAGAAAAGGGAATCCTTATCCGGCACCTGCACCCCAAAGTTATTTCACCCTTACCAGAGCGTCAGGTCCGCATATTCCTGGTTGGGTTAAAACATGTAATTGTAGTCGAAGAAAATTATACCGGACAGTTTGCACATTTTATAAAAGCAAAGTTTGGTGTCAGACCTATTGAAATACATAAATGTGAAGGTGTGCCCATATCATCTCAGGAAATATTCAATGGTATAAAAAAAGTAGCGAGGATAATGGATGAAAAAAATATCACAAAAGTATGAAAGTACTATAAAACCGGTCTGGTGTCCGGGATGTGGTAATTATGGTATTTTAAAATCTGTAAAGCAGGTATTTGCGGAACTGGATATACCTCCTGAAAATATTATGAATATTTCCGGAATTGGTTGCTCAGGACGCTTTTCTCATTATTTTAATACTTATTCCCTTCACGGAACTCATGGCAGGGCATTACCTACTGGATTAGGTGCTAAAGCAGCCCGGAAAGATATGTCAGTGGTTGTTGTCGGTGGAGACGGTGATGGACTGGGTATTGGAGGTGGGCATATAGTTCATACTGCTCGAAAAAATGTGGATATTACTTATATTCTAGTTGATAACAGAGTGTATGGATTAACCAAAGGTCAAACTTCTCCTACTACACCTGTAGATGCATATACTAAAACTTCCCCCTATGGTGTTTATGATACACCGGTAAATCCGATTCCTATGTTCATTACTTATGATATATCTTTTATTGCCCGCACCAGTGTGGTGGAGTACAAGAGAATGACAGAAATTATCAGAAAAGCAATTGAGCATAAGGGAATGTCGATGGTGTATGTGCTTTCTCCTTGTATAACTTATCCTATTCTGGCACTTAAACAGGTGAAATCATTAATTAAGCCATTACCAGATAATTTTCCTGTTGATGATCAGTTAGAAGCCATGAAATATGCCTATGCTGAAGAACCGCTGTACACCGGTATTTTTTATCAAATTAAAAAAACCACCTTAAACCAGCATCTTGAAAATCAAATAAGTACAGCACATGCGAGAGCCAATGTGAAAAAAGGATTAACCATAAAGGAATTACTGAAAAGTTATACCTGATATTATTCAGAGAAGTTTGTCTTGTATCGGTGTATGATTTTTAAATGACCTGGATGAGTAATAGAACTAAAATATTTATTTCTCTGATCATTCCACTTATCATTTTGCTCCTTCCCAGACAGTGGTTACCTATAAACAATCTTTCTGTGGTTGAACACAGAATGATCTGCATTTTCATTTTAGCAGTATTGCTGTGGATACTGGAACCCATACCGGTTTATTCGACTTCGGTTATTATCATTGTAGCTGAACTGGTGATGATATCCAATCAGGGATTTATTCTGTTCAGAACCAATGCTTTACAAGCGAATTTTGGCGATTTAATTAACTATAAAGAAATATTAGGGTGTTTTGCCTCTCCCATAATCATGCTGTTTTTGGGAGGGTTCTTTTTGGCCATGGCAGCTTCCAAATATCAGCTTGATGTTAATTTAGCCCGGGTAATGCTGAGGCCTTTTGGTACAAGAACAGCAGTAGTACTCCTGGGATTGATGATTATTACAGCAGTGTTTTCCATGTTTATGAGCAACACAGCCACCACTGCCATGATGCTTGCCATTCTAACTCCCATTTTAAAATATTTTGATGATAATGATAAAGGGAAGATTGCCCTTATACTGGGGATTCCTTTTGCAGCCAACATTGGTGGCATTGGTACTCCAATTGGCACTCCGCCTAATGCTATTGCTCTGAAGTATTTATCTGGAGACTATTCTATTGGTTTTGGCAAATGGATGAGTTTTGCTCTACCCTATGTGATTATTATGCTGTTATTTGTCTGGATCCTGTTGCTTTATTTTTATAGTCCAAGTAAGAAAAGGGTGAAAATTAATATTAAAGGGCATTTTAGTAAAGGCTGGAAAGCGCTCACTGTATATATAACATTTATTTTAACAATTTTATTATGGCTTTTAGATTTTCTGCATGGTATGAATTCATATATTGTTGCTATGATTCCAGTAGCTGTATTTACCTGTACAACTATAATATCCAAAAAGGATTTGAAAAGAATCAACTGGGATGTTTTATGGCTTATGGCTGGTGGAATTGCACTGGGACTGGGAGTGGAAAGAACAGGCTTGGCCCAACATTTAATAGAAGCATTGCCTTTTAATACATTTTCACCATATTTTGTAGTGATTTTTATATCAGTGCTGACTATTTTAATTTCAAATTTTATGTCCAATACTGCCACTGCTAATCTTTTTCTGCCTCTTATGGCAGCTCTCGGAACCAGTATTTCAGGATTGGCACCTTTAGGTGGATCGATTCTGTTAATATTAACTGTTGCATTTGCTGCTTCTCTGGCTATGGCTATGCCTATTAGTACTCCCCCCAATGCTATGGCATATGGTACCGGACTTATAAAAACCAAAGAAATGATAAAAACGGGTATAATAATTGGTGCGGTTGGTCTGCTGGGACTATATCTTTTGATGTTTTTATTAAATAAGATCAATTATATATTATGAATAAAATGCAAGGTGCAGATTTACCCTGGTTAATTAAGACCTATTTCTCTGATCCTTCTAAGCGGATACAGCTAAAAAAGGGTGAAATACTTATGGAAGAGGGGGGGTATAATGACAAATTATATCTGGTATTACGGGGATATTTAAAAGGATATGTTGAAACCCCGGATAAAAGTAATTTTGAACTTTTCCAGGCTCCCAGACATAAGTTTGTAGGGGTATACAGTTTTTTTTCCAAGACTTTTTCAAGTTCGGCCCGGGTAGTGGCAGAAGAAGACAGTGAAGTTGCTTATATTGATCCGAACATAAAAATAGTACCAAGTGATAAAGGGAATTCGCTTTTTGAACAGTTTATGCCGGTTGTGGTAAGTGATCTGGCCCAGCGTCAGCAGGAAGAACAGAAAATTGGTTTTGAAAAAGAAAGGGCATTGAAGAAATTAATTCAATCTGAACGGCTGGCTTCATTGGGACAAATGGCAACCGGGATAGCACATGAACTGAATAATGCCATTGTGGTTTTAGAGAGGAATACTCACTGGCTTTGTGATAAGTTTGCTCATATGTTAGAAAAGAACTACAGTGAGGGTTACAAGTATTTTAAAAATGGCCTTAATAAGGGCAGAGAGTTATCCACACGAGAAATACGAAGACAGAAAAAAAACATAAAGAAAAAATTTTCAGTAAATGAAGAAGATGCAGATAAACTGGCTGCACTTGGGTTAGATGTAGATTCAATAGCAGATATTCTGTCAAACAAACAGATATCAATTGATACTATTTATCATTACTGGCAGCTGGGGGTATCATTTAATGATATGAAGATAGCCGCCCGGCTTGGTACTAATGTGGTTACTTCCGTTAAAGCATTAGGTGGGCAAAAATCTATTCAGAAAGAAAAATGCGATTTAAATGAAACTGTTAAAAAAGCACTTACTCTTTTAAGCAGTCCTCTGAGAGGATTCCAGTTATCCCTATCCCTTTCTGATTTACCGTTTGTAATTATTAATAAAAGTGACTGGGTGCAGGTATGGACAAATTTAGTGAAGAATAGTATTGAAAGTTTAAATAACTCAGATGTAGATAATAAATTAATTGAGATTTCAAGTTATTTAAAGAATAAAAATATTTTTGTCACTGTTCGGGATAATGGTCCCGGTATACCGGAAGAGATCCAACAGGAAGTATTCAAGCCAAATTTTACTACCAAAGAAAGGGGGTTAGAATTTGGTTTGGGACTGGGTCTGGTAATTTCAGAAAGAATAATCAGAAGTTATAAAGGGGATATTTTTTTATCCAGTCAGCCGGGAAAAACAATTTTTACCATAAAAATTCCAGTGTGAGGAGTCATACGTAGTAGGCAGGTTGTGGGCTTTGTCCAGCCTTGAGTAGAATTCATCATTGCCAATGTCCACTCCTTCGGCAAAGACCTCATTGCCAAAGGCAACCCTGAGTGGCACAACGCGCATATCGTATCTGGCGATAGTCTCCGGTTCCGGGTAGGAAGAGCTATCGGTTACGATTTTGACTTTGGCGCTCACGCCCTCCTCTCATCAGCGAAATTCATGGTTCAACTCCTAAGCTAGTGATAGTCTAGGTCTTTCAGAATGCGAATGCATTAGTACTTCAGTAGTCTGTCAGTTCCAATTTGTCAGAGAAGCCTGCCTAGCCCTAGATTAATGCTTGATGGGAAGTGTAGCATCAGCAATCGTACCTGTCCACCACTGAAGCTACTAGGCATTGGATGAGGATGTGGCTGCAGCGACTAAGAGGATAGACACCCACTACTGCGATCTTGATGACCCCCCTGATGGCATAAACGATTTGATTTCTATGAATGGCAGAGGTTTTGTTTCTTTAGAAAAAGAATCTCAAGGTGCCGCCAGCCTTTGTGAATGGGTTAAG
>JAWODZ010000095.1:0-4668 GCA_046483025.1 bacterium | reverse complement strand
CTGGTTCGTGGTGGCGGTCAACCTGAGCGACCTCGCCGGCAAGGGCGGCCGGCCGCTCGGCGTGTTGCTCTCCCTGGGGTTGCCCGGGTCTCTCGACACGGGTTTCCTTCTGGAGATACGACATTGTCAGATATTATGCGAGATTTCAGACAATATACATCCAGAAAAATAGTTTCATCAAAAAATCAATTATTTACATACCAATCCTGTGCGAAAAGGGTTTGTAGAACAGCCTGAGTATTGGAAATACAGTAGTGCAAGAAATTGGTTATTAGATGATGATAGTATAATAAAAATCAATAAAAACATAGTGTATCCAGAGGGCTGAGCCCTCTTCTTTTTGCGCCCAAGGGTAAAGAGAGCCCTTGGGCGATCATAGGTCGTCAGAGTGTGCGGCGTCCCTTAGTTTTATTACGAATAAAAAACATGTCGGCCATCTGATATGATTCTCCTGGATTTTTAAACATAAGCAAGGAGATTGCTTCGTCGCTACTGGCAAAGACAGAAGATAATTTTTTCGGCAGTCTCTAAAGGTCACCAAGACTAGTGAGGTCTGAGTATTTAGGAATATAAAGCATTTTGCATAAACGTTTTGAAAGAATCTCGAACATGAACAACACTGTTTACCTGGTCAAATGTAATCACTATGATGAAGTAAAAAACAAACTCCCTGAACTTTTAAAAAAAATGGGCGGGGTGGGCAGGTTTGTGAAAAAAGGGGAAACAATAGTATTAAAGCCCAATCTTTTACTGGCAGCGGATCCGGAAAGAGTGGTCTCCACCCATCCTTCTCTGATTAGTACACTGGGGATTTTATTGCATGACCATCAGGTCAAGGCGGTACTGGCAGATAGTCCTGGTTCCGGATATGCGTATAATACCAGGACCCTAAAACGGGTGTACAGAAAATGCGGAATGGATGCGGCAGCAAAAGCCGGGCACCTGACCTTGAATTATGATACTACCCATAATACAGTTTCCTTTAATCAGGGGAAACTGATCAAAAAATTTGAAGTTATTACTCCGGTACTGGAAGCAGCAGGAGTCATTAACCTGTGCAGACTGAAAACCCACAGCTTTATGGCCATGTCCGGGGCAGTAAAAAATAATTATGGCGTCATTCCGGGGCGGCTGAAACTGGGGTATCATGCTGCTTTAAAGGATCCGCACCGGTTTGCTGAAATGCTGCTGGATCTGGCTGCCTTTATTAATCCCCGCCTATCCATTATGGATGCAGTAGTAGGTATGGAGGGTAACGGTCCCACCGGGGGCAGTCCCCGGGAGTCGGGCTATCTTTTGGCCTCGATAAATCAACTGGCCCTGGATATAGTAGCCGGAGAGATAATGGGACTTCCCCGGGAGCAGAATGCGGTATTATTAGCAGCAGAAAAACGGGGAATGACGCCTACCTGTATGGATGATGTATCAATTATTGGTGAAGATATGAATCATTTACGGATTGAAGATTACCGACTTCCGGATACTTTTACCAGCTGGGTGGGATTCAGGGGAATACCATCATTTTTACTGAAAATGCTCGAGTCCCTGTTAAAGCAGGGCTCTTCTCTTAAGCCCAGAATTAACCGGGAAAAATGTATCGGCTGTGGTGCCTGCCGTGAAGCCTGCCCGGTGCAGGTCATTACAATAGATTCACAGAACAAGGCAGTTATTGATAAAAGAGGGTGTATCCGCTGCTACTGCTGCCATGAAATGTGTACGGATGAAGCCGTGATACTGCATAAGGGATTTTTGTATGATTTGCTGAATAAACAGAAAGTGATTTAGTATTGACAGTTTTAGGGAACAAGGAAGAAAGAGGGAAAATGGAGGAAGAGAATACACAGAACAAAGACTAAAGATTAAAAGATGCAAGATTGAACTTGAGAACGTGAGAAGTTTAGAACATGAGAGGATCAGCGTGCAGAAACCAGAGTCCAGTTGTCAGAAGTCAGAATTGACCTCAGATACATTTTAGTTATCAAATTACATATATCAAAGTGGCTTAATAGTTCTGATCAGGAAGGGTTGACTCTTTGCGAAACTTTTTTATTTTAAATATGTATAAAATAAGTATGTTATTTATCATTATATCTAATCAAAGTATGAATCAACAAAAACAAAGGAGTAAAGTATGAGTAAAACACTCAACAGAGTACTTTTATTGATTTTGGCGCTGGTGCTGTTTACGGTTGGCTGCAGCCAGAAAGAACAGCCGGCTATCAGCCTGAGCAACCTGGATCAGTCAGTAGAACCGGGAGAGGATTTTTTTCGCTATGCCAACGGAGGCTGGCTTGATAAAATTAACATACCAGAGGACAAATCCTCTTATTCATCTTTTAATGTTCTGCGGGAACAGCGGGATGAAGATATCCATGAACTGCTGGAGGAAGTATCTAAAAACAAAGATGCAGAAGAGGGCAGCATAACTCAGAAAATCAGTGATTTTTATGCCACTGGTATGGATGTGAAAAAGATTGAAGAAGAGGGACTGAAACCTCTGCAGTCTGAATTTGACCGCATCAAGAATATTTCCTCCATGCAGGATTTTCAGAATCTGGTAGCCCGTTTTCATACCTTCGGACTGGATCCCCTTTTCGGCGGGAATGTCATGCAGGATTTTATGCAGAGCGATTTGTACAAATTTTATTTCATGCAGGCAGGTGTTGGACTTCCTGATGTGGAATACTATACTAAAGAGGATAACCGTTCCAAGGAGATACGCGAGGAGTATGTAAATCATATGACAAAAATGTTCGAACTCATGGGAGATGAATCTGAAACTGCCCGGGAGAATGCTGAAACAGTCATGGAGATCGAAACCCGGCTGGCTAATAATTCCAGGACCCGAGTGCAGATGCGTAATATACCAGCCCTCTACAACAAGATGAGTCTGGACAAGCTGAGTGATATCTGTCCGAATTTCAACTGGGACACTTATATGGCTAATCTCAGTGATACGGATTTCGGTGAGGTTATTGTGGGAATGCCGGAATTTTTTCAGGAGGTAAACAGAGTACTGGCAGATGTTCCTCTAAATGACTGGAAAATCTATCTGCGCTGGAATCTGGTTAACCGCAGTGCGGAATATTTAAGTGAGGATTTTGTGAATCAGGATTTTGAATTTTATTCAAAATTTTTATCCGGGAACGAGAAGATTCAGAAACGCTGGAAAAGAGTGACCCAGACCATAAACGGCCGGGTAGGTGAACCCCTGGGGAAACTCTATACTGAAAGACATTTCCCTTCTGAATCCAAAGAACGAATGATGGAACTTATCGATAATTTGAAAAAAGCTATGGCTGAGAGATTAGAGGATTTGGAATGGATGGGCAAGGACACCAAAAAGGCTGCTCTGGCCAAGCTGGAAAAAATGCGTTTTAAAATCGGGTATCCGGATAAATGGAAAGATTTTTCCAAACTGGAGATCAAGCGTGATTCCTATGTGCTCAATGTGAGAAGAGCTAATTATTTTCATTTTTATCGCCAGCTGAATAAGTACGGAAAACCGGTGGATAAAGAAGAGTGGGGCATGCCTCCTCAGACAGTCAACGCCGGATATAATCCTATGCAAAATGAGATGACTTTTCCGGCCGGTATTCTGCAGCCCCCTTTTTTCAATCCGGATGCTGACGACGCAGTGAATTATGGTGCAATAGGTGCAGTTATCGGACATGAAATGACCCATGGATTTGACGACCAGGGACGCCGTTTTGATGCTGAAGGAAATATGCGTGACTGGTGGACCCCCAAGGATAATCAGCAATTTACTGAACGTACCAAGATACTTATTGACCAGTACAATGATTATGTAGCAGTTGATGATGTACACATTAACGGTGAACTCACCCTGGGTGAGAATATTGCCGATTTTGGGGGCCTCTCAATCTCGCTGCATGCTTATAAAATGAGCCTGAAAGATAAACCGGAACCACTTATAATTGATGGATTCAACCATATGCAGCGGTTTTTCTTGGGATGGTCTCAGGTATGGCGGGGCAAGATCCGCGATAAAGCACTGAAGCGTAAGTGCCAGGAAGACGTTCATCCCTGGGGTAAGTTCAGAGTGAACGGTGCTTTGGCCAATGTGCCCGAATTTTACCAGGCGTTTGACATAGATAAAGATGATCCGCTTTACAGAGCGCCGGATCAAAGACCGGTTATCTGGTAAGTTCAGCTTATATCGATTTCAATGATTTATTATTACCCCGGAGATGGAAACATGTTCGGGGTATTTTTTTCTTCAGAAGTAAGAGATATCAAATGGTTACCAGTTTTTTGGAGACTGTCGAGAAAGTCATTGCTATGTTTCTGTAAGGATTTCGCAGCAAAGCAATACTCTTACATAGTTGAATCTTTTTCCGTAAATTTTCGAGGGGTGCCAGAAGAAGTATTAAAAATAAATTGTTGATTTTATATATGTTTTTTTTTATATTTTATTACACTTGTATCAATTTTTGATGGCTTATAACATATGGTCTTTTAATGCAGAAAATAAAGATACAAATTGTAGAAGATGAAAACATTTTTGCCATGGATCTTGTAACCCAGTTGGAGAGTGGTTCGCCGACGAGACCCCCTGGACCGAGACGACGTACTACGAGTGGGGCAGGGAAGGGCTGGCGGACGCGGAGTCGTTCCGCGGCTGCGCCGACATCGAGGAGTTCCTCG
>JAWODZ010000050.1:0-12631 GCA_046483025.1 bacterium | reverse complement strand
TTACGCTTTGATGAACTCAGCATGACAGAGTGAGCGGTTATTTTTTATATTTTAATTTTTATTCCATGTTTCTTTCAACCTTAAAACTCCGACCCAAGTTCAACTTGGGTCGGAGTTTTAAGGTTGAAAGAAACATGGAATAAAAATTAAAATATAAAAAATAACCGCTCACTCTGTCATGCTGAGTTCATCAAAGCGTAACAGAATATAAAGTTAATATAAATACAATATACGAAGGTATGTTTTTAAGTATAAAAAATTCAGAACAGGAGTTCTTCTCCTCCCCTCCGACCCAAGTTTCACTTGGGTCGGAAGTAAGGTACAAAGCTGTGCTTTGTATATACAATCAATAAGGAAAATATATGCGCGGTGATTACAAAATATATGACAAACAGGGTGTCTATTTTATAACTTCAACAATCATTCAATGGATCCCGTTATTTACTTCAAAAAAATATTTTGACATATTAATTTCATCCATAAAATATTGTCAGAAACATAAAAATCTGGAGATTTATGTTTATGTTATTTTAGACAATCATGTTCATATGATTTGTCATGGGCTTGAACTTAGCAAGACAATACAATCTATAAAACGACATACCGCAAAATTTATCATCAAACAGTTAGAACAAGATAATAAAACCTGGATATTGAATTTGCTGAGGTTTTTTAAAAAGATGCATAAACATGATAGTAAACATCAGATATGGCAGGAGGGCAATCAACCTAAGCAGATTATTTCGGAAAAAATGTTCAAGCAAAAGACGGAGTATATTCATTATAATCCTGTTAAAAGAGGGATTGTAACCGAACCTGAACATTGGTATTTTAGTTCTGCCAGAGATTATAATACTGATCAGAAAGGCCCCATAGAAGTACAAAGACTGTTATGAGAAGCACAGCTTCTCTTTTTAGTTCCGACCCAAGTTCAACCTGGGTCGGAGTTGTGGGGGTTTCGTAAAGTGGGTGAAATCTTTCCCTACTCAAGGGCCATGGATTGACACGGATGAAACACGGATATTATATCCGTGTAAATCTGTGTATATCTGTGGCGTATTCATTTGTTATTGGTAAACAAACAGGATATGAGTAATCAAGGATTGAAAAGAATTGAAATTAGTCAGTGCCTGCTGTGGTTTTTGATCTTAACAGTTATGAGTTTACACCCACTTCAGGCTCAGACAGAGTTTGAAGAAGAACTGTTAGAATCTCTTTCAGAAGAACAGTCAGCAGAATTACTGGAAGAACTGCAGGAGTTACGAGAAAATCCGGTTAATATCAACCGTGCCGAAACAGATGATTTCCGGAAAATTCCTTTTATAACTCAGGTTTTCATACAGAACATTATCAGACAAAGAGAAGAGAAAGGTTCATTCAGTTCTCTAAAAGATTTTAGAAAGCGTTTACAAATTACTGGGGAGACCTGGTCTAAGATAAAGCCGTACCTGAGGATAAAAAAGAGAAGGCTTAACAACGTATCCTTGAATTTCAGATCGCGTTTTCAGAGAAATTTTTCCACCCTTAAAAATTATCATGATCAGTACCCGGGCTCAGCCTGGAAAATGTATCAGAGGATAAAAGTATCCCAAGAAAATATTTTTAAAAGTGCTCTGCTGATAGAAAAAGATACCGGAGAGACAGATCCGGCTGATCATATGGTTGGTTTTATTGAGCTCAGCAATGTGTATAAAGAGATCAGGTTACTTCTCGGCAATTACTACATCAAATCAGGTCAGGGTCTGGTTACCTGGAGTCCATATGGTTTTTCTAAAGGGGTTCCCCAGGTTTCTTCAGTGAAAAAAAGGTCAGCAGGTATACGAGGATACAAATCCACTGATGAGAACAACTTTTTAACCGGAGCTGCAGCTGATGTTGACCTGGGAGCTTTTCATTTCCTGCTATTTGCATCCGGCACACGGTTAGATGCTTCCATTAATGAAGATGGAACTGTCAAGGGTTTTCCAACTTCCGGATATCATCGTACTGAATATGAGAAAAAAAACAAGGAAAGGGTTACCGAAGGTCTGAGAGGCATACAAGCTACATTAACTACCAAATACGGGGAGGTAGGAGCAAGTTATTTAGCAACAAGGTATTCTCATCCGGTCAAGAGAAATTCAGGGGAGAAAAATCTTTTTTCTTTTACCGGACACCGGAACTTTCTTGTCGGTCTGGATTTTGATCTTTGTTTTAACCGGTTTAATGTTTTTGGAGAAATAGCAGGATGCAGTACAAAAAGTATAGCCTTAATCACCGGTTGTATTTATGACATTGACCTGATAAAGGGGGTGGTTACCTATAGAAATTTTTCTCCCCGTTTTTACAGTCCTCACGGGCAGGGATTCGGTTCTTCTTCCGTAAAAAACGAGAGGGGAATCAATGTTGGTCTTGCTGCAAAAATCAAAAAATATAAAATTAATATAATGTTTGATTTTTACCATAAACCCTGGAGAACTTATTTTACTCCTGTACCGGTCAGCGGTGATGATTTGTATATCTGGATTAACCGGAATATTAGTTCTCATGTTAAAGTGAAATGTAAGTTTAAATTCAGAAGGAAAGAGGATTATGATACCTATACTCTCCGGGAGAGTATTTCTTCAGGGATACTTAAAACTCAGAGACAGACAAGCCTGCGTCTGGATGTGATGATACAGTTCCAGAAAGTAAAAACTAAAACCAGAATTGAATTTAATGATGTTTCTGATATCGGTATTGAGGAGGAATGGGGTTATAACAGTACTGATGAGACTGGTTACCTGTTTTTCCAGGATATTGATCTTGACTGCTTCGGTCCTCTGAATATACGATTTCGCTGGATACAGTTTAAAACGGACAGTTATATAAGCAGAGTGTATGAGTTTGAAAATGACCTGCCCGGAACGTTCAGTATTCCTTTTTTGTATGGAAAAGGCTTCAGATGGTATATGATTGGTCGGTTAAATATTAAAAAGCACATTAGTTTTAATGTCAAGTACAGGAAAACCAGGATAAAAAAATCTGCAGGTTATGGGAATAGTATCTGCTGGGAAAGGAAAAGGTATGTGGGGCTGCAGGTGGATGTGAGGTTTTGAGGGAGGAAAATACAAAGGCAGATGTTAGATGTTAGAGGATAGCAGTATAACAGGTATATTTCGGGGAGGAGGTAGAGATGGGGTCTATCTTCTAGTATCTAACTTCTAAAGACTGATAATCTATGAATAATTTCATAAATTCGAAAAATTTATCATTTTTTCCTTGACATTTTAAATTTAAATTATTATGATATCATTTAATCAACATTTTATTTAATTAATTTTTGCTTATGTAGACAATATTGGATAATGAATAGGAATTTCATCAATGGTACATGTTATTAGTAAATGCAATTTTTTTATTAAAAAAAGTATAAATTACCATTTACTAAAATAGCCTATTTATAACTTCTCTCTATCCTTATTAAAACTTCAATCAGAATTTAAAGACAGAATCATAGAAAATAATAATTAGATGATTGATAAAACGGATAGATTTATGGGAGGTATCAGGAGAACTATTTCTTAAATCTCAGGAACTAAAATAATATACTAATAAGGAACAGTATTAATGAATGAAGATATCTTTAGTATAATCAGCTTTGAGTATGCTTCCAAACACAGAATAGTTCCTCTCGAGGCTGCTAATGGAATATTGAAGTTGGGCTGTTGTACATCCATTAATCCAAAACTAATAAAGGAACTGGAATTTCTTACCGGCAAATCTATTGATTTGGTTCAAATGACAGGGGATGAAGTTTCTGAGAAAATAAAAAGCCGGTATAACAAAGACCACCTGTTACACACCCCCGAACAAAGCGGATCAGGGGAATTTACCTTAATTGAAAAAGAATATGAAGATGAAAACAAAAAGGTAAAAGATGAAGATCAAACTTCAGTCATCCAGTTGGTTAATAAAATAATTACCAATGCTATTGATTATAAAGCAAGTGATATACACATAGAAGCATATGAGGAAGTATTCAGGATTCGTTACCGCTTAGACGGAGTACTGCATGAGGAAATGGAACTTCCTTCGAATATAAAGAAATCTGTAATCTCACGATTTAAGATCATGGCTGATCTTGATATCGCAGAAAAACGAAGACCCCAGGATGGGAGGATCAGAGTAAAAAGAGGGGAGAAGAATATTGACTTGAGAGTTTCGACCCTTCCCACTGATTTCGGAGAAAAGGTGGTGTTGAGAATTTTGGACAAGAGCAGTTTGAATCTTGATTTACAGTCCTTGGGCTTTAATGATAAACTGCTCAGTTTAGTAAAAAAAATGATCACCCTTCCCTATGGAATGATATTAGTAACTGGTCCCACCGGAAGCGGTAAAACAACCACTTTGTATGCCACTCTGAATTATTTAAATACAGATGAGGTTAATATCCTGACTGTTGAAGATCCCATTGAATACAATCTTTCCGGAATAAATCAAAGCCAGGTAAGGTATGATATAGGCTATAATTTTCCCAATGCCCTGCGTTCCTTTTTACGGCAGGATCCGGATATCATCATGGTGGGTGAAATCAGAGATGCTGATACGGCAGAGATAGCAGTCAGAGCTGCCTTAACTGGGCATCTGGTGCTTAGTACCTTGCATACGAACAGTGCTCCGGAAACCATCACTCGATTGATAGATATGCAACAGGAACCATTTTTAATATCCTCTTCAGTAAAATTGATTATTGCTCAGAGATTGGTAAGAATTATATGTAAAAATTGTAAAGTTGTTGATAAAAGTCAGGAAAGCCGGTCAAAGTTAAGAAAAATTATGGGATATAACAATAATGATATAACCTTGTATCAAGGAAAAGGATGTGAAACATGTAATTATACCGGTTATGCAGGCAGAACCGCAATTTTTGAAGTAATGGTGATCACCAAGAATATAGCAAAGAAAATCCATACCGGAGTATCGACTGAAGAGCTTTTCAGCATTGCCAGAGATGAAGGAATGAACAGTCTCCAGCAAAGTGGGATAGAAAAACTAAAGGCAGGGATAACCACAGTGGAAGAGGTATTACGGACTACGGAGTTTTAGAGAAGCAGATGTTAGAAGTTAGAAGATAGAGGTTAGCAGTATAACAGGTATATTTCAGGGAGGAGGTAGAGATGGGGTCTATCTTCTAACTTCTGGAAACTGGGGAGGAGTTATAGAGGGCAGGAAAAACAGAAGTTAGATGATAGAAGATAGAGGTTAGCTGTTGAGCGGATAACACTTGGGAAGGGTGGTGAGGTCTAACTTCTAACTTTTATCCTCTATAAACTGAATAAAGGATAACACCATGAAAATAATAACCATCTTGTCGTTTATTTTTTTGATAGGCTGCTGTTATGCTCAGTCAGAACCGGATACAATTTTTCCTTATAGCCATTATTCCGAAATGGAGCATATTCCACATCAGGAACAAACTGATAGCACCGGAAGAGTAATTAAATTACTGGATTTTAAAAATACGGATATCAAGGATATTCTGAGAGGATTGGCCACTAAGTATAATTTGAATTTATTTGTTGATAACAGTATAAACCAGCGGGTTACCTTACGGCTGAGTAATATTCCGGTGATCTCAGCCTTGCAGTTTATTACCGATGAATATGATCTGGAATTAATAAAAAAAGGGAATATTTACAAAGTAGTTAAGCCGGTTCCACCTCAGCCAGAGCCTGAACCCTTGGATGTAGATTTCACCAATGGTTTATTGTCCCTGGATTTAAAGGCAGCTGATATTCGTGATGCCATCAAAATCATATCGGAGAAAAGTGGAAAGAACATTATTATTGAGCAGGAAGTAAGTGGTACCATCACCGGATATCTGGAAAATGCCGCGTTCCAAAACGGGCTGGAAACTTTATTGACCAGTAATGGATTCAGGGTAAGAAAAAGAGGGGATATATTTATTGTGAGTCAAAAGGACATCCAATCAGACAATAGAAGAATATCAGGTAAGGATTTTTGGGTTCAGGTAGAGGACAGTTTGATTACCCTGGAAGCCGTAAATGCTGATCTCGGCAACACCATTAATCAGGCAGCCAGAGAACTTGATATTGATATTTTTACCTATGGCAGTGTAGAGGGGAAAGTAAATGCCCGATGTAAAGGCCGCACATTTGGTCAACTATTGAATTTTTTACTTAAAGGAACCAACTATACCTATCGTAAAGAAGATAACATATATTTTATTGGCGATAAAAAAGTATCCGGCTTATCTTCTTCCAGATTGATTAAATTGAATAATATAAAGGTAGATGGAATCATAGAGACCATTCCTGTCTCACTCCAGGGAAAGGTAACCTTAAAAATAATCAAAGAATTAAATGCCATCATTGTCATGGGAGCAAGAGATGTTATCAATGAGATTGAGGAGTATGTGAAAAAGATCGATCATCCCACACCTCAGATATTGATTAAAGCAATCGTAGTTGACTTCAATATGCAAGATGAGAGTGAATTTGGAATAAGGGCCTGGAATCAAGTAGGTTCTGATTCTAGTGTTTATAATGATACTTTTTTCCCGGGTTTGGATATGACATTATCCGGTAATATACTGAATGAAAGTTTAAATTTTTATGCTCCTAAAATGGGATTAAAAAAAATCGGTAAACTGCCTAGTGGATTTATGTTACAGCTCCGAGCATTAGAATCAGAAGGCAAGGCCAATATTCGGTCAGTTCCCCAGATAGCCACTTTGAACGGCCATTCCGCCAGCATTGAAATCGGCACTACCCAGTATTATCGGCTACAATCAGAGCGGCCCATTGTGGGTGGAAATCAGGTGTTTAATCAAATAAGTCAAAGATTTCATACTATTGAGGCTAAAATAAGTCTGGAAATTACTCCCTGGGTGAGTGCTTCCGGAGAAATCACTACGGAAATAAAACCTGAATTCAGTACGCCCAGAAATTTTAATCCCGATACTCCTCCTACCATTGATTTCAGAAAAATGGAATCCACGGTACGGTTAAAAGACGGAGAAACAATTGTGCTGGGGGGATTAATTCAAACTGAGGACAGTAGAAATATATCAAAAGTTCCGGTACTGGGTGATATACCCGGAGTAGGGAGGATTTTCCAGAACCGGAATCGGATCAAGAACAAATCAACACTTATGATCTATATAACACCTCATCTTACTTACAAAGATGAATTAATCGAATATCAGAGAATTGTTAAATGATCAGGAACTTACATATTCTAAAAAATACTTCTGTAGGATTGGATATTGGTAACGGTACAGTCCGGGTAGTGGTGCTGGAAAAACTGTTTAACAAGTTTCAGGTTTCAGGATATGGAAAAGAAAACTATCCCGCAGATTCCGAAGAGGAATGCAGTCAAGCCATTAAGCGATTATATGATCGGATGAAAATTACCCAAGCTGAGGTGGTTACCAATTATCGAGGCAGGGATATTCAGACTAGGGTAATGGAATTACCCATACTCCCTCCTCAAGAACTCAATAGCAGACTGAGACAAGAGATTAAGAAGTTGTTTTCCCTGTCTGTGGATGTTTCTTCTTGGTATATGTTCTATCATATCATAAAAAGAACAGAAAAAAAATTTATTCTTACCGTTTCTTTTTGCAAACCGGAGAGTATAGACAGGTTAGTACGATGTGTAGAGAAAGCTGGATTAAAACCGGTAATAATAGGGGCAGAGATACTGGATATATTTTTAGGTTTCAGTCTGGATTGGGAGGATTTGTTTGAGCAAAAATACTGCTTTATAAATCAAAATGAAGGCAGTCTTGAATATTGTCTCGTGGAAAAGGGTAATCCGGTTCACATGGAAAGTTCCGATTCTCTGGAGGTGATTTCCGATATAATTAAAACCTGGAAAGAACAGCGGTCCACCACAATTTCAAAGATCATTTTTACCGGTCATGGATTTAAGAATAAAAATTTAGATAAGATAATAATAAGAGGTGCTGAAAAAAAGATTGGATATCCTCTGGAAAGCTGCAGTGAAGAAAAGATCGATCCTGGATATGCTGCTGCCAGTGGCCTGGCAGTGAAGGGATTTTTCCCCCAATTAAACACTATTGATCTTTTGCCTGAATCACGAAAAATGCATTTATCCAAACAAAGGGAAAAGAAGAAGTCTCAGAGAATAATTATTGCGGCAGGTTTATTGCTTTTGATAATTGTTTTTTTGCTGCAGGGGTATACTTTTTTTCTCTCCCGGAAATTATCCGAATTACAACAGCAGAAGATACTATTAGGGAAAAGTATTACTGCCGTAGAAGAAGCTGAGCGAGAACGGCATGAACTTCAGCAGATATATTATCATATTCAGCAGCTATCTCATAAAAGGAGTAACTTTAGTGAATTGTTATATGAGATAAGCAAATGCACCCCAACCCTGGTATGGCTGTATGAATTAATTTCAGAGTCGGATCAATATGATGAGGAAAAAACTGGGAATAATAAAGTTAAAAAAATTATTATTCGGGGATTATCCTATAATGAAGGAAAGACAGCTGAGTTTTTGCAAAATCTGGAAAACTTGCATCTTTTACACAAAGTTCGGCTTTCTGATACCAGGAGACTTTCTGATCAAGAAGTATGGAAGAAAACTAAAATAAGAAAAATTCCCCTGATCCAGTTTACCATGCAAGCGGAGGTATATCCATGATTATGAAATTAGTGATCTATATAAAAGAACATCAGTGGAAGGTGTTAATGTATCTCTGCGGGCTGCTTTTTCTCTTGGTGATTATAAAAGTAATAATCCCGGGTATCAAACAGATCGGAACCATAAAAGATTCTATTAAAGAACATCAGGAAAAAATAGATCTGGCTTACAGGAAAACTGATGCTCTTTATGCTTTAAAAAGGAGCAAGAAGAATTTAGGGGAAGAAATCCAGCATTTGGCCAATAATCAAAAAGAAGGCAGGGAGATTTCAACCATACTGAATTTTATTTCCGAGTCAGCCCGGAAAAATGGAGTTGAAATTCAAACCCTGCAGGTAGAGGAAATCTCCCCAAAAAAGAATCACCTGGAATTGCCGCTGCAGTGTACCATAAAGGGCACTTTTCATCCTCTTTGTTTTTTTATAAATAGCATGGAAAATTCGGACCTGATAATCAACATTGAAAATCTGAAGATGGCCAAGAAGCATATAGCCAGAGATGATCTTCAGATTGAGATTACCCTGCGAGTGTTTTATTTAAGGAGAATAGAGATATGACAAATAAAAAAGTAGTGATCCCCCTGTTGCTGGTATTATCCGTGGCAATATGGTCTCATAATATCTATCGGGTGATAAAAAGTGTTTTTAATGCGGACGATGAGACTATGGTGGAAGACGCATTTGAGAAAGCATCTGAAGTTGAGTATACATTGAAACTGAATGATAAGCCCAGAGAAAAATTTGTCTATCAGGCCGAATTTCGTGATCCCTTCCAGGACTGGTTACACTTGAAAAAGCAAAAAAAGTCTCAGCCGGAAGCTCTTAAAGTTGAGGTCCCGGTTCCGCCCGTTCGTCTTCCTCCACTCCGATTTACTGGTTTATTACAGGACAGTTCCGGAAACCTGGCAGTTATTGAAGATCCCCAGGGCCAGATCCATTTTGTAGATGTGAATGATAGTGCTTCCGGAGTTATCATAACCAGTATTACAGAACAGATAATAAAATGTACATACAAAGAAAAAGAATTCACCCTAAAATTGAGAAGATAAGTTGTTTTACCTGAAAAGAAAAAGGATTATCAATGAAGTCAATGGTTCGGCTTTGGTCTTTGCGCTGCTCATGACCACTATTCTGGCGGTTATCTGTGTCTTAGTGTTGCGAATGGAATTTTTCCGGTTGGCTTTTATAAGCAAAAAAATACATCAGAAACAAGCTGTGTATTATGCCGAAGCAGGTATTTATAAAACCCTGTGGTATCTTTCCGGTCATGAGGGCATTACCAACGACTGGCGGCCGGTAGAGGAGTCAATTGAAATTTTTAATAATCAGAAATGCTATGTCACAGTAAAAGAGTGGGGAGCCTATCTGGATATTACTTCCAGAGTGAATTATAAGGGAATATCAGAGACGGTTCAGGTTGTGGCGGCTGAAATACCCACTTCAGTCTATTCCCAGGCAGTGGTACTTGGTAATTCTAAATTTCCCCTGGTGGTTACCGGAAAAAACAGAATCATAGGTGATGTGACGGTGAGTACAGAAGGAGTTAAAACCGGAAAAATTGAAGGAAAAGGATTCGAAGGGATAACCCCGGTACAGGGGAGAATACACAGGAGAGAAAATCCAGGTCTGCCCTTTTTTGATCCAACTTTATTTAAAAACCTTTTTATCTGTTACCAAAATTTATTACAGTACGGACGAGATTGTTCATTTTTCTATCAAGATATTAAAATAACAGATAAGATTATGAAAGAAAACAAGCCCGAAAACATTTATGTGAACGGTCATGTTTTAATTACCGATTCCCTGCTGAGTAATTCCTTAACCGGACCTATAAAGATAATTTCAACCGGAGATATTCATGTTACTGACAGTATTTTTATAAAAGAATATGTTGAATTGATTGCAGCCGGGAATATTTATATAAAGGACCAGACCTCCATTGATCAGGGGATTATTTTTGCCGGAGAAAAAGTCGAAATTTCCGGACAGAGCAGTATTAATGCCCAGGTTTTTACCAGGGGTAATATTGTGATTAAAGAACAGGCGCAGGTCAGGTACCCTTCGGTTCTTTATTGCTCGGGACAGGTTATAGATAATGTTCTGCGTGGTAATATAATCATACAAGATAATTCTCAGGTAATAGGTGCGATAATTTTGTTTCCCCTGGAGAAGGAAAGGTCATATAGGAATGATGAGACTTTCATTTATATTACCCAGGGCGCTATGACCGCAGGAGTGGTGTATTCGTATCATTCTGTTGATCTCAGGGGGTGTATATATGGAACAGTGGTGACCTCCATATTTGATTTTTATCTTCATCCAACTTCTTATCGAAACTGGCTTAAGGATGCGGTCATTGATCGTACTCAGCTTCCGGATAATTTTTTATTGCCCCTGTCCTTTCGATCGGATCCTGTATATAAGGTGTTGTGGTGGAAAGGTTGAATACACCCTCCCTTCTAAGGGAGAAATCTACTATATTCCTCTCCCTCTGGGAGAGGATTAAGGAGAGGCTGTAATGGAGCAATTCAATCTTTTCCTCTCCCTCTGGGAGAGGATTAAGGAGAGGGAATGAGTAAAAAGCGACTCACACAGTTAGCCAGAAAATTAAGAAAGGAAGCAACAGAAGCTGAAAAAATATTGTGGTATCATTTAAGAGCTAAGCAACTTAACAATTTGAAATTCAGAAGACAACAGCCTATTGGCAAGTACATTGTAGATTTCGTTTGCTTTGAAAAAAAATTGATTATAGAACTTGATGGTGGCCATCATGCAGAGAACAAAGAATCAGACAGGATACGAACGAAATGGCTCAATGATAAAGGATATACAATTATAAGATTCTGGAATAATGAAGTTTTACAGAATTGTAACGGTGTATTGGAAGAGATATTAAACCATTGTTATTAAAGTGGGGTTAATAAAAAATAAAAAAAGTACTATGATAAAAAAAATACTACAGAAATCCTCTCCTGGCTATACCCTAGTGGAAACGCTCATCGGTATGGCGATTCTGGCCGGGGTCTTGATTCCTACACTCAGTTTTTTGAGCAGAATAACCAGTACCCAAGGAGTTTCCGATAAGATGACAGCTTATTCCCTGGCCCAGGAAGAAATGGAAAAAACCCTGGGATTTAATCTTTATGCAAATGCTGAACGAGAAATTACCTTCGACTCAAAAGTCTGGCGTATAGTTAAAAGAATCAGTGAAGAACGAGGATTAATAATTATAAGAATTGAGGTGTACGTAAGAGGAAGAGAAAAACCTTTATCTATGCTTGAAACCATGAGGATATTGAGATGAAAGTCAGAGAAAAGGGATTTACTTCAGTGGAACTTACTATAGCGTTATTGATCTCATCAATTATTATCGGGTTTATCTATGCTGTGTACCATTTCTCCCTTTCCTACTCCAGGAAATGGGAACAGAAGATAGCCCTTGAAAATAATGTGTTCTTAATTATGAACCAGATTAGTGCTGATATAAGACGAGGGGTGGATATTTTTAACAGCAGGAGTAATTATTTTTTAATTCAGAATACTGAAGGGAATATTAATTATTGTTTTACAGTTGATTCCTTAGAAAGAAATAATTTTACCATTAATTCCGAGAGTTGTAGATTGGATACATTTTACTTAGAAGTCCAGTCATTGAGAACAGATGATTCCTGGGGAGAACAATTCGAATATTATTCTCTGGGAGAGAAAAGTAATGATTCTCTCTTGTATGTCAGTGATGTATTTTTCTTCGGTCTGAAAATGAGTAATGGGACGAGAAATATGGAACTGCGGTCATCGGTTTTTTTGAGAAATAGAAGTATTGCCCGGTTTAATCGGTTGCTGAGAGAGGGATATGATGAGTGAGATCATCCTCCCTTTTATGCCTCCCTTCGAGGGAGGGAAAGGGTATGCACGACGTGCCCAACCCTCAAGCTCCTCTGCTCGCAGGTGAGGGTAGTCGAGCACCGTGGAGC
>JAWODZ010000241.1:0-7005 GCA_046483025.1 bacterium | reverse complement strand
AAAACTGCTGGAATACCTGGCTCCTCAATACGAGCAGGCAAAAATACAGGAAATGAAGGACGTGCCTACTATCCAGGTGATAGATTGGGCAACCAGGCCGGAATGGAAGAGTAAACCGAAGAGGGCCTATATTGTTATCCTGTCATTCCTGATATCTTTTATGGTTTCAATCTTACTCGTATTAACTTACGAAGGCATGAAAAATTAACATATCATTCAGATTAAATAAATATAAGATACTTGAAGCTGGATTCCTGCCAATACCTGAAATATTACTGCTTCTATATATCAGCTCCATGATTGTTGTAGCCAATATTCCAATGGGCAACGTTATTTCAAAATTATTTGGAATGATAATGGTAGTATATTACCTCATATTCGGAATTGTATGGAATAAGGATAGGATTTATATAAATACAGAGCTTAAACTGGTTCTTATCTGGTTAATAACCTGTCTTATTTCGGGATTCGCGGCAAAAGATCAATCCATATTCATTGAAAGGATAATAACATTATCGCAGTTGGTAATTTTTTTCATTGCAGGTTATTTGATAATATTAAGAGGCAATATCAAAATTGAGCATATATTCGCTACTATAATAATATCAGCGGTTTTTGTTTTACTATTAGGGATTTTCCAGCAGCAGAAGCCATCTGTGATTATTCCTTCCAGCAGGTTAACTTCAACAGCGGGGAACCCCAATGTTTTAGCTCTATTTGGCAGTATTGCACTCATTTTTTCGCTATACCTGCTGTCGATAGCCAAAAACAGATTTGTTAAGTTAGTATTATTTACTCTTCAATTAATAATAATCATCGGAATAGTTTTGACTGAATCGCGGAAAGGATTTATTGCTCTTCCGCTAAGTATCATGATTTATTTTTTTGTATCGAATTATAAGAAGATAATTGAATCAAGGCACAGAGCTAAAACCTTCATGAGGGTTGGATCATACTTTTTGATTTTGATTATTGTAATATTTACAGGGTTTCAATTCATAAAAAATACTGAATACTATGGCAGGTTTGAATCGATGACCAGATATCTGGATATAGCAGGAGAATCAGGGGGGATAAAAGCACTTGATCTCAGCGTCTATCAAAGGCAGCAATTTATAAGATATGGTTTCCAGATGTGGAAGGATAACCCAATCATTGGTGTGGGGCTGGGAAATTTCAGAAGCAATATAGGCAAATACTGGTCACTGTCGCCAAGAAGTTACGCTCATAATAATTATATTCAATTGTTGTCTACTACCGGGTTTTTGGGATTCCTGGCGTATTATTCAATTTATCTGTTTCTGTTTATCAAGCTGTTTTACATTCAAAACAAATTTCAATTGAGAGAAAAAGATTCAATAGTGATAAACATTTTTTTAACGTTAATGTTTATCCTGGTTATCATTGAGTTAGCGATGGTCTCGTACAGCACCAAGATCGCCTGGTTATTAATTATGATGATAAGTGCTTTCAGCGATAGAATTCTGGCAGGCGCTTCTTCGCTACAGATAAATAAGAGTGCAGTTTCCCGGCCCGATGAAGGTTTTAATAGATAGCGCCCGCGGAAGGCAGTAAACGAAGGTGATTAAATTGCACTTACTGGTTGAATCTTCCTTTTTTGGTCACAAGTCGTAGAAAAGAAAAATCACTCCGTTTAACTTTAAAAATTTCTTTAAATCCGAGCCTTGAAACATTTTTGAATGCAACAATAATTATTGCGGAGCTGACTATATATCCGGCTGTTATTGCGAGCCCCCCTGCAATTAATCCAATTACAGGGAGCAATACCCAGAGTAATACAAGGTTGATTATTGTACCAAGGCTAACGCCTATTGAAATGATACCGGGATGATCTGTTCCCAGCAGGTATGGAACAAAAACCTTTGAAATACTTCTTATTAAAACGCCAATGGCGATAACGCGAAGAAGAGGAACAACCAGAAGAAATTCCGATGAAAATAAAGTTATTACAATCTGGTTGGCAAAAACTGTAAGAACTAAAAGCATAAAGAAGCTTATTATTCCGGTCAGGCGGGAACACATGGCAACCAGATCCTTTGTGCTTTCTTTATATTTTGCGACTTTTGGAGTCAAAACCGTGATAAGGGCGTCGGGGATCAGCATTGTTTTGGTACCAAGCTGCACCGCTATATCGAAAAAACCTATCTGGGCCCTGGTTGCAAAGAAAGATAAAATGATTGTTCCTATTTTGACATTAGCCAGATTGCTGATTTTCCCAATATAATATCTCAAACCATAATGAATCATATTAACCAGTTTTCCCATCTGGGGTTTCACGAATCTGAGATCGTATTTCCGATTAAGTATCACCAGAGAAAAAAGAATCGTTATCATAGCTGAAATAATTACTGCAAATAAAGCGCCTTTTACCCCTAAAGAAAAAACACCAATCAGAAATAATACCAATAAAAGCTGGAGTAAACGTATGAGAATTGTTGAAAAAGAAAACCATAAGAAGTCCCCGGTAGCTGTCAGTAATCTGGAAAATACCAAGGCAAAAAGGGAAAAAGGTATCGAAATATAGGCCAGATAAAAAGAAGACAGATCTGCCTTTTCAAAAATAGTCAACGGAAACTGTATCAGAATAAACCCGGCTGATATCGCTACCGCGGATCCAATTATTCCGTATATAAAAGCATAGATCAGTCCTTCCGATAAATTCATTCTGCCCGAAGAGACAAAATATACGATAGCCACATCACAGGCCGGAATAAAAATAATATTCAAAAGCCCAGCCAACATGATACAGACCGCATAAGAACCCCTGCCCTCGGGCCCTAAAAATCTGGCTAATATAATCTGGGTCCCGAGAGCAAGAATGAGCATTAAGATTTTGGAAATTAAGACTGAATTGAAATTTCTTAATCCTGATGCCATTTTTCGAGAATTTCCCTATCTTGTTGTTAATATGTTCAAAAGAGTCTTGTTCTTTCGGCCTGAATACCAGTCAGCCGGATACTTTCTATTTGTCATCCTTCAAAAAAACGCAAATTTCTTCTGGTGCCTCGAATAAATGAATCGCTGAGAAAATGATTATTAAATATAATTGCTTATTCATTCTTTTTGTTGATTGCACGATTGACGATATTGACCATTCTCCTTTTTAAGGGCCACCAATAACAATTGAATGTTCTTTTTATTTTCATAGTGAAATAAAAAATTCTATAAATATAGGTATTTTTGAATAAAAAAGTATTATAGTGGTTTCTCTTATTGGATACATGCAGGTTATAATTTCTATCTGCTTCAATTGTAACTACCTTATCTAAGGTTATGCTATCATCTATTGAAAACATGGGTATTATTGACTCTTTATTCTGTTTATATTGCTTTGCAGAATACTGCACACCTCTATGTGAATACTTAAACTCAGGGAATAAGAAATTTCCCAATGAATAAAAAATCCACCTGTCTTTATATTTTTCATACCCTTGAATTAAATGAGAATGATTCCCGATTATCAAATCAGTACCATTATCGATTAATTCTCCAGCCGTGTCTCTCTGAATTTGAAGTGGGTAGTGAATATTTTCGAACCCCCAATGAAGGAGAACAATTATTCTGTACTTCTTATAATCAGAGGATTGTTTCTTGAATAATTCAAGAGAATACTTCTTTGGCCCCATAAAATTATCAGTATTAAATAACCGGGAACCTGATAAGTCAGTATTCCGGGTTGCATAGGAGATGAAAACAATTTTCTCATTCTTTAATGCAAAAACATTATGAGTCTCATAATCATAGCCTGCACCAAAAGATTTTATGCTGCCTAATATTTTCCTTGTATAATTTACACCAAAATTTCCATAATCATTTATATGGTTATTTGACAGGTTAACCAGATATGGATTAATGGAGCGTAACAGTTCTATTGATGATTCATTCTGTTTTAAACTTATTTTGTTTTTTATTTGTTCTTTCTTGCTGCCATCTGGCATAAATACAGATTCCAGATTTATTACAAGATTATATTCTTTAAAAAGATGGGATATATCCTTGAATGGATTATCCGTGAATCTATCGATATTTTTGAAACTTAAGTCGCCTGTGAATGCAAACTTCATTTTGGTCGAGTTTCTCTCCTTTTGAATATTAAAAATACTTCGGAAAAAACTAATAATAAATTAATTATTGTAAGATAGGAAGTAACAATAAAAAAGAAATTATGATCCGGATGCTGATTTATTAAAGCCTGTAGAGCTTCCCGGCGGCCTCCGCCATCTTTTCAATGCTCTTATTATGAAGAGTGATTTGTAAGATTCAGGATATAACCTCCGGCCCTTCCAAATTCAATTCCCTATGGAATTCCATCTCTTTCTCCTTTACAATTTCACCTATCCGCAATAATGAGGATAACGGAAGTTTACGAAAGAAGGTTATACTGTTCAGAATGGATATTCAAAGTATTAAGTTATTACTTACGGGCGGCATTACCAGAAAATTCGGCAATCTATTAGGCGCAGGGCATGGTTCAAAATATGCAGAATTGGCGCGTTTAGATTGGAGTAATAAGAAGATTGATACTTTGATCAAATATAAGGCCCCCAGGAGATATTGTGCAGACAGAGTTCCTTCAGTATATTTTACATCCGCAAGCCTGCTTGACGATTTGCTTTATTTGTGTTCGACAACTCAGGTATTTGTTTATCGGTATCCAGCTTTGGAATTAATCCAGGAAATCAATCATCCGTATTTCAATGATATTCATCATGTAACTAAGATCAGAGATACTATTTACGTTGCTTCAACAGGAATTGATGCGGTTCTTGGTTTTAATGAAAAGGGAGATTTAATAAAAGCCCAGAATACATTGGGCAAAAATCTATGGTTCAGAAGATCGCCAGACACTGATTATAGAAAAATAGCCTCTACAAAACCCCATGATAGCCATCCGAATTTCGTTTTTAATATCGGTGAAGATATCTGGGTAACTCGGTTTGAGCAAAAAGACGCTGTAAACCTTAACAATTTCAATGAAAGAATAGAAATTAATATCGAGCGGCCTCATGATGGGCATGTAGTGGGAGAATATATTTATTTTACGACTGTAAATGGATGCATAGTAATAGTAAACAAAGAAAACAAAACCGAATAGATAAGATGAATAAAAAGAAGATAGTTTTAATGATAGATTCTCTGGTCGCCGGGGGTGCTCAGAGGCAAATGGTGTTGCTGGCCGGGCAACTAAAGGAAGCAGGCTATAAACCAACCATATTAATTTACCATGATCATATGGACTTGTTAGCAGATGTTGAAAAGGATAAAATAAACTTAAAACTGATACCTAAATCTGAAATGTCCTGGCCGAAGTTGATTTGGTCAATAACTAAATTTTTAAAAGAAATAAGACCATATGTGGTAATTAGTTATCTTAATACTCCAAATGTAATATCTCGAATTGCCGGTAGATTAAGCGGCGTAAAAAGAATAATAACATCTCAGAGAAATCTTGATTTAGTTCATTCAAGAAAACGTATTCTGCTTGAACGCCTCACTCAGAATATTTCATCATTTATGGTTACGAATTCAGAGGCAAATAGAGAACTGATCATAAAGGAATTTGGCTTTGATACGGAGAAGGCAGTTACGATTTATAATGGCGTAGATATGAAGTATTTTTCGCAGAAGAATGCAAAGACCAGAGCTGATATAAGAGCAGATTGGGGTATTGAAGAGGATGCATTTGTTTTTCTATTGCCCGGTCGAATGGAGAAACAGAAAAATCATATAATACTGGTGGAAGCTGCAAATATTATAGATAGGAATTTAAGATTTAAGTGTGTTTTTGCCGGGCATGAATTCGATAAGAGTATAAAGTCAGAACTGTCAGCCAGAATAATTAATTATGGCCTTGAAGATTACTTTGTTTTTGCCGGATACTGTGACAATATGCCGGATGTTTATACTGCATCGGACGTAGTGGTTCTTCCATCTCTATGGGAAGGGTTGCCCAATGTTGTGATAGAGGCATTGTCCTGTGAACGTCCTGCAATAGTTACGGATGTCTCTGACAATAGTATAATTGTTTCCGGGGAGGTTGGCAGTGTGTTGCCGGTTAATGACGCCGGAGCTCTCGCGGATGCAATGACTGAATATATAAATATGGACATGGAACAATTGAAAATAAAAGGTACTGAGGGCAGAAGAAGAATAAAGGAGCTGTGTTCACTGAAATCATTCAGAAATCAATATTGTGAATTATTGGAGAGGATGGCTTAATGTTTTTATGCGTAAGAAGTTACTTAATAATAGATTAGGCTTTATATAGCGCATTCTGGATATCTCAAACAGGATTCTTTTTCCTGCTGGACCCGGGCACATCCCACCCTTTGGTTAACTGTTCGTGCTGGTTTATAAAGTTTCCTGTCAGTTGCTTGAATGAGACTTTCAATGTAACGGCTGACCCTTTTCTCTTTAACCTTTTTTAAATAGCACTTATTATTTGAAACCAGGATGCAGAAAAAGGAGAGTTATATTGAAAAAACAATATAAATTTAAATCAAAAAAGATTTATTTCATTGGTGCGGTTGATTTTAATGGCAAAAACATTGGTGGCGAAAAAATAAAAAATCAAAATTTTGTTCGCTATCTCGAAATTAAAGGTTTGGAAAAAATAATAATAGACACAACAAATTGGAGAAAAAGATTTCTGCCAATCAGTCTGAGAATATTAAATTTATTAATCAAAAAACAGGATGATAAGATTTTCTTATCTTGCGCGGACCCGGGAGCTTATAAGTTTCTGAAGCTGTCACGGTTTTTGAATATTTACGAGAAAGAAATATATTATTTTGTTATCGGGGGAATTCTTGTTGAAAAAATTAAAGATAATAAAGGATCTTTAAAAGTTTATAATAAATGCACCAAAATTTACGCGGAATCAAAAATAATGGTAAATCGCTTAAGGAGTTTAGGTTTAGAACAAAGCTAATATTTGCCGAATTTTAAATCGTTTTCGTATGTTCCGATCATTAAAGAAAAGAT
>JAWODZ010000234.1:0-24372 GCA_046483025.1 bacterium | reverse complement strand
GATCAGGTAGTTTTTGCTTACAGTGATGTTTCCCACGAGTACATAGGACATAAGGCTGCGTTGATCAACAAAGAAGGTGCAGATTTTGTTTTGATGGGAAATAGCTCCACTATGATTAAATCTTCAAAGCCGGTAATTGCAATATGTGCAGTAAGAACCGGATGCGGTAAAAGCCAGACAACCAGAAAGGTCAGTCAGATATTAAATGAAAAAAAGAAGAAAACTGTTGTTATCCGTCATCCCATGCCCTATGGGGATCTGGTGAAACAATCTGTACAGCGTTTTGCCAAGTATGAAGATCTGCAAAAACATGATTGTACTATAGAAGAAATGGAAGAATATGAACCTCATATTAATATAGGTAATATTGTCTATGCCGGTGTTGATTATCAGGCTATTCTTAAGCAGGCAGAAAAAGAAGCAGATGTAATTCTTTGGGATGGAGGAAATAATGATACATCATTTTATAAGCCGGATATTTTAATAGTGGTAGCAGATCCCCATCGTGCCGGTCATGAGACAGCTTACTATCCTGGTGAAACCAATTTTCGGGCTGCAGATGTTATTGTGATAAACAAGATGGAAACTGCAGACAGTGAAGGGATAGAAAGGATACGTGCAAATATCCGGAAGATTAATCCTACAGCAAAAGTGATTGAAGCTGCCTCTCCACTTTCTGTAGAAAAACCTGATGCCATTTATGGAAAGAGAGTTTTAGTGGTTGAGGATGGCCCGACCTTGACTCACGGGGAGATGCAGTACGGAGCTGGTGTGATGGCGGCAAAGAAGTATGGGGCTAGAGAAATTATTGACCCACGTCCCTGGGTAAAAGGATCTATTTCTGAGACATACAAAAAATATCCCAAAATCGGTCCACTTCTTCCTGCTATGGGATATGGCACCCAGCAGGTAAAAGATCTGCAGAAAACCATTGATGCAGTGGATTGTGATACTGTTATAGTGGGAACACCTATTGATCTTTCCAAGGTAGTTAAGATCAAGAAACCATCGGTACGAGTACAATACAGTTTACAAGAGATCGGTAAACCAACCTTGGAAGATATATTAAATGAATTTTAAGCAACATAGAAATAATAAAGTAGTGGTGGCGTTGGGGGGCAACGCCATCACTCGTGAATCTGAAGAAGGCAATATATATCAACAGTTCGCCAATACCAGAAAAAGTCTGGTAAGTATTGTGGAAATGATTTCTAACGGAGCAAATGTTATTATTACCCATGGTAACGGACCACAGGTTGGTAATGCCCTTATGAGGGTGGAATCAACACGCGATTTCATACCACCTATACCTCTGGGAGTTCTTGTGGCTGATACAGAAGGAGGCATGGGTTATATGATTGAGCAGTCACTTCAGAACATGTTGTATCGGAAAGGTATTAAAAAGAGTGCCATAACTATCCTGACTCAGGTGGTTGTAGATAAAAATGATCCATCAATTAATGAGCCGACTAAGTTTGTCGGCCCATTTTATAAAAAAAAACAGGTTGATAAAATCCAGAAATTACGAGGATGGGATATAAAAAAAGATGCTGATCGGGGATGGAGAAGAGTTGTACCTTCACCATGTCCCCTGGAAATTGTAGAAAAAAAAACTATTAAAAATTTAGTTGAACAAGGTATAATAATTATTGCCTGTGGCGGCGGAGGGATTCCTGTGTATATTGAAGATGATGGCACCTACGAAGGCATAGACGGGGTGATTGATAAAGATAAAGCTTCAGCGGTATTAGCTCTTGATATTGGAGCACCAAAGTTATATATTTTGACTGCAGTGGATAAAGTTTCCTTGTATTATGGAACAGATGCTCAGCAGGATATTGATGCTATGTCTGCAACTGAAGCTGAAAAATATCTCGAAGAAGGACATTTTCCTCCCGGAAGTATGGGGCCTAAAATTGAAGCAGCTGTTCAGTTTCTTAAAAACGGGGGCAAGGAGGTGCTCATAACCTCTATTGATAAATTAACTCAAGCAAGGAAAGGACAGACCGGGACCAGAATTTGTAAATAATAGTCAATTTATATATTAAAAGATAAAAAACGCGGAAGGTGATATGATTGAACAGACACTTATGAATATAAAACCAGATGCGGTTGTACGTAATTTAATTGGTGAGTTTATCAAACGGGTTGAAGAAGAGGAATTGAAAGTTGTTGCTTTATCAAAAGTTCGTCTGGAAAGAACTGAAGCTGAAGCTTTTTATGCTATCCATAAAGATAAACCGTTTTTTAACAAACTTTGTGATTATATTTGTTCCGGTCCCTGTGTTCCTGTTGTGATTGAAGGTGAGAATGCTATAGAACGACTACGTAATATAATTGGGGTCACAAATCCTATGGAGGCAGAGAAAGATACGATTCGGGGAGTTTTTGGTATAGATGAAACAAAAAACAGTATACATGCTTCTGATTCAATTGAAAATGCTAAAAGAGAAATAAATTTTTTCTTTAGTAATCATACATTATTTCTTTTAAGTAGATAGGGATAATTAAATATTCATTTTAAATAAAGGAGGTTACTATGGGGAATGATTTAATGTCTAATGCTACTAACCATTTTACAAAGCTGATAAAGGAACAGTTGCAAAGAATTGAAAGAATGAAAAAAGCCTCGGATTGGATTGATTTCCAAACTCTTGATCCGATAATTATTGGTGTTATCGGAGGTGATGGTATCGGACCTTATATTGCTGAGGAATCACGTGTCATGCTGGAATATTTATTAGAAGATGAGCTGAAATCAGGAAAAGTAGAATTAAGAAATATTGAAGGATTAACTATTGAGAACAGAGCTGAACAGGGTAAGCCAATTCCGGATGATATTCTGGAAGAAATAAAAAAATGTCATGTTATATTAAAGGGGCCTACTACTACTCCCAGAAGAGGTGATCCCTGGCCTAATATTGAAAGTGCTAATGTTGCTATGCGTAAAGAATTGGATCTTTTTGCTAATGTGCGTCCTGTTAAAGTACCTGAAAAAGGAATTGATTGGTCTTTTTTCAGAGAAAATACAGAGGGCGCGTATGTGCTGGGTAGTGAAGGGATTGCAGTAAATGATGATTTAACCATTGATTTTAAAGTAATTACTACTCAGGGGGCAGAGAGAATAATAAGAATGGCTTTTGAATATGCCAGAGATAATAAGATAAATAAAGTGACGCTGGTTACCAAAGCAAATGTAATAAAAACAACGGATGGAAAATTTCTTGAGGTTGGGTATAACATTGCTAAAGAATATCCGGAAATCGAGTGTGATGACTGGTATATTGATATTATGACAGCTAAATTAGTGGATCCCAAACGAAGAACGCAATTTCGGGTATTGGTCCTGCCAAATTTATATGGTGATATTTTGACTGATGAAGCAGCTGAATTTCAGGGTGGAGTAGGAACAGCAGGAAGTGCGAATATTGGTAAAAGATATGCCATGTTTGAAGCAATCCATGGTTCTGCACCCAGGATGGTAAAAGAAGGCAGAGCCCAATATGCAGATCCCTGCAGTATGCTCCGGGCTGCTTCCATGTTGTTGAGTCATATCGGATATAAAGAAAAAAGTCAAAGACTTGAGATGGCTTTGGATATTTGCGGACAGTATGAAAAGAAAATAAAACTTACAGGTCGATCTACTGGAGTTACAGGTCGGGAGTATTGTGAATATCTAAAAGAAACAATAGAAGATGATAATATAGCGGAAAAATGGCAAGGCTATAGGACATAATTTTTTATTTTTTTAGAGAAACGGTTGACATCTGAATTGATTTTATTTATATTATATTATTAGTCTAATTATTTCAATTATATAACCTGTGCGACAGATATATGACTCCCGTTATGAGAAAAAGTATATAATAACTTTTTAAAATAAATAAAAAAAAGGGAGGGATGCTGTGGAAAAAGTAACAATTATCGGTGCTGGTAATGTTGGTACTGCAGCTGCTTTTTATCTGGCAGAAAAACGGGTAGCGAATGTGTTACTTGTTGATGTGGTTGAAGGCAGAGCAAGGGGGAAGGCCCTTGATTTGATGGAAGCAGCTCCTATTCGGGGTTATGATGTTCATGTTGATGGGACCAGTGATTTCAAAAAGATGAAAAATTCTAAAGTAATAGTCATTGCTGCAGGAGTAATGCGGAAACCAGAGATGATGCGACTTGACTTGCTGGATCAAAATCTTAAGGTGATAGATGAGGTCATTAAAACAATTAAAAAATATGCACCCAATGCAATAATTATTAATCTCACAGAACCTGTAGATACTCTTACTTATTACATTATCAAAAAAGGCGGATTTAAACCAGAGAAAGTTATGGGTGTGTCTGGTACACTTGATTCAAGTAGATTACGGGAGTTTATTGCACAGGAATTGGATGTATCCAGTGTGGATACTACCTCTATAATAATTGGTGGTCATCATGATTACATGGTAATTCTTCCTCGTTATTCTAGGGTAGAGGGAATTCCGATATCTGAACTTCTTCCCCCGGAAAAGGTTGAATCTCTTATTACCAGAACCAGAAAAGCAGGTACTGAAATTGTAGAAAACCTTAAAACTGGAAGTGCCTCGAATGCACCTGGAGCAGCAGTATGTGATATGGTTGAAGCTATTATCCGTAATACAAAACGAATTGTTTGTGCACCTGCCTATTTAAATGGTGAATATGATCATAAAGATATTTGTCTGGGGGTACCGGTTCAGTTAGGCAAGGACGGTATAGAAAAAATTGTTGAACTACAGCTAACCCTTGCTGAGAAGGAGGCATTTGATAAATCCGCAGGTGTTGTATCCAATGCAATTAAATCACTTGAATTAGAATCTAAAGAAAAATAAGGAGGGCTGATCATGAAAAAAGTGACAATTATTGGAAGTGGTCATGTAGGTGCTTCTTCAGCTCTCTATATATCTGAAAAACGGCTGGCTAATGTAGTACTGATTGATGTAGTTGAAGGTTTAGCCCATGGCCGTGCTCTGGATTCAGTTGAAGCTGCCCCTATCCGTAAATATGATACTCGTATAAATGGAACAACCGATTTTGCAGAAATGGCTGATTCGGATGTAGTCGTTGTTACAGCCGGTAAAGCCAGAACACCGGGTATGTCCCGTGATGATCTCTTAAAAATTAATGCAAAGATTATTAGTTCAATCTCTGAGGAAATTGCTCATTATGCGCCTAATACCATTATAATCATGGTTACCAATCCCCTGGATGTAATGGCCTATGTGGCATTGAAGGTAACCGGATTTGCTCTTAAAAGAGTTGTGGGTATGGCAGGAGTACTTGATTCTACCCGTTTTCGTTATTTTCTGGCAGATAAACTTGGTGTAAGTGTAGGTGATACCACTGCTTTGGTACTGGGAGGACATGGTGATTCTATGGTGCCTCTGCCGCGGTATGCTACTGTATCAGGTATTCCTATTCCTGAGTTGCTTGAAAAAGATGATATTGATAAACTGGTTGAACGAACCAGAAAAGGAGGCGCTGAAATTGTTAGTTATTTAAAGACCGGCAGTGCATTTTGGGCTCCGGCAGCATCTGTTGCCGAGATGGTGGAATGTGTTATCAGGGATAAAATGAGGATTTTACCATGTTCAGCTTATATGCGTGGTGAATATGGTATTGAAGGAATCTTTGTAGGAGTTCCTATTAAATTAGGAAAAAATGGAGTTGAAGAAATTATTGAATTATCCTTAACCAAAGAAGAAAATGAGGCATTAGTTAATTCTGCATCAAAAGTTAAAAGTATTATTGAAAAGTTAGAAGACGAAAGATTGGTTTAATAAGAGGTTAAGTCTATGCGTATAGAAATTCCTTACGGACATGATATTTTAGAGACCTATATTGATGATGAGAACTTTGGCGAAATAGTATATCCTAATACAGTAGAAGTTAAAGAGGAATCAAAAACAATCTGTCAGGCACTTGATAATCCTATCTCTTCTAAATCCTTTAACAATTTTTTAGCGGGTGGTGGTAATATTCTTTTTATTGTAAATGATGGAACCAGGCCTACTCCCACAGCTAAGGTTTTGGATATAATCCATGATCAAATTAAGAATCTGGACATTACTTTTATTATTGCGACTGGTTGTCACCGGGCCCCAACTGAGGAGGAACTGCAGGAAATATTTGGGAAATATCTGAGTGAATATAGAGACCGCATTCATTCTCATGATGCCAACAATGATGAGATGGTATATCTGGGTAAATCTCAGAATGGAACTGAGATGGAAGTGAATAAATTAGGAATGGATGCGGATAAAATTGTGATTATCGGTTCTGTAGAACCTCACTATTTTGCAGGTTATACCGGAGGAAGAAAGGCTTTCCTGCCTGGTATTGCCTCTTATAAAACTATTGAACAGAATCATAAACTGGCGCTTAAAATGAGTGCCCAGGCTATGAAGCTGAAAGATAATCCAGTTCATGAAGACATGGAAGATGCGATAAAAACTATCAAGGATAAAGAAGTTTTTACGATTATGACAGTACTAGACCGAGATGACCGGATTTATGCAGCAACAGCCGGTGATATTACAGAATCACTTTTAGCTGCTATTGATAAATCTCATGAAGTATTTTCAGTTGAAGTTAAGCAAAAAGCCGATATTGTAGTAGCAGTTGCACCTCATCCCATGGATATTGATCTTTATCAGTCACAGAAGGCTTTGGATAACGCTAAACATGCTTTAAATCCTAATGGTATTTTAATTTTAGTTTCCAGATGCAGAAGCGGCATAGGACATGATACTTTTGCCAAACTACTGGAAAGTGCGCTGGATCCACAGGATGCTTTGGAAAAGATTGAAAAGAAATATGTATTGGGATATCATAAAGCGGCTAAGATGGCAGAGGTGGCACGCTGGGCACAAATGTGGGCTGTTACCAGTATAGATTCTGATATTATGAAATCTATGTTTATCACCCCTTTTCCCACCATTCAACAAGCACTTGATAAAGCAGTTGCTGAAAAGGGAAAAGAGAAAATTCTGTTCATGATGGCTGCCAGCATGACTGTTCCACGTCTTAGAAAGAGATTTTTTTTCAGGCCACAAAGATTCATTCACGGCAGCAGACAAAAAGACATAGATCATGCAATGTTTTATGAAGATTCTGTGGAATTACCTGAGGATGATAAGGTTATCAATTCACTCATAGAATCTAGATGAATTATATATTCGTTCTTGATTTACAGTTTAATCATTTAAAGATGGTTAAAAATTCAGGATTATATTGCACTATTCTCTAAGTTTTAAATAATTGTTTATTAAACAGTAAAAAAAATAAAAGGAGTAAGCAATGTCAAGACTGAAGCAACAATTAAAGAAGAAGATCGAAGAGTGGCGGCCCAGAACAACGAGACTGCTAAAAGAGTATGGAGATGTAAAGGTTGATGAGATTACTATTAAACAGATTATTGGAGGTATGAGAGGAGTTAAATGTTTAACCACAGATATCTCTTACCTTGATCCCTACGAAGGTATTCGTTTTCGAGGATTTACTATTCCGGAATGCCTGGAAAAATTACCAAAGGTTTCTGATGGAGAAATGCCTTATGTAGAAGGACATATCTATCTTCTTCTTACCGGAGAAATTCCCACTGAAGATGATGTTAAGGAAGTTGTGGAAGAGTTTAAAAACCGGCGAAAAGTACCGGAATATGTTTTTAATGTACTGCGTGCACTTCCCAGGGATTCCCATCCTATGGCAATGTTTTCAGCAGCTATCCTGGCTATGCAGAAAGAATCTGAGTTTGTGAACAAATACAATGAAGGTATCAGTAAAATGGATTACTGGGATCCTACCTATGAAGATGCCATGAATCTTTTGGCAAAACTCCCTGAAATTGCAGCTTTTATTTACCGTATAAAATATCGTGATAATGATATTATTTCTCCTGACCCGAATCTTGATCTGGGTGGTAACTTTGCTCATATGATGGGGATTGACAAGCCTTATGATGATGTGGCACGATTGTACTTTATACTTCATAGTGATCATGAAAGCGGAAATGTCAGTGCTCATACAGGGCATTTAATTTCCAGTGCTCTTTCAGACATGTATTATGCAATATCCGGATTACTAGATGGTCTTTCCGGCCCGTTACATGGATTAGCCAATCAGGAAGTATTACGCTGGATTCAGGGAGTGATGGACAAAATGGGCGGGAAAACACCGACTGAAGAAGAAATGAAAAAATTTGTCTGGGATACCCTTAATTCAGGTCAGGTCATTCCTGGATTTGGACATGCAGTACTGAGAAAGACAGATCCCCGATATAAGGCACAGCGTGATTTCTGTTTAAAACATTTACCGGATGATCCAATTTTTAAATATGTTGATATTCTTTATAAAGTAGTTCCGCCAATTCTGGAAGAACAGGGTAAGGCAAAAAATCCCTGGCCGAATGTTGATGCTCAATCAGGAGTTATTCAGTGGTATTATGGGATTAAAGAATATGATTTTTATACAGTGCTGTTTGGTGTAGGTCGGGCTATTGGTGTTGCATCTAATATTGTCTGGGACCGTGCTCTGGGATATCCCATTGAACGACCCAAATCACTTACAACAGATATGCTAGAAGAGATTGCAGGTATTAAATAAACTTTAAGAAGATGCTGAATCAATAAATTAAACATGAAGTTGTCATATTTTTTTAAATTTTTCCCCAGTCACCTTGAGCCAGACGAAGGGTGACCGTTGAGTAGGGGGGCAGTTTAGTTGTTACGGTCAGGCTTCGACAGGCTCAGCCTGACAGATGGAGTTCAAGGAAAGGGATTTATTCGTCTGTAACCTTGAGCCAGTCGGAGGATGATTGTTGAGTAAGGATTTAGTTTAGTTGTTACGGTCAGGCTTCGACAGGCTCAGCCTGGCGGGTGTGATTCAATAGTAAGAGGTTTACTATGACATTAAAAAACAAGCATGAAGCAGTATTAAGAGATTATTCGGAACATAAGAAAGAAAGAGAAGCATCCGGAATACCACCTTTACCTTTAGATCCCAATCAAACAACAGTTATATGTGAGTTGTTGCGGTCTCCACCTCCAGATAAAGAATCATTTTTATTACATCTTTTTAAAAATCGTATACCACCTGGCGTTTATTCTTCGGCAAAGCTCAAGGCAAATTTTTTGGGAAGTATTTTGCATGATGAAGTGCAATCACCATTAATTAATAAAAAAGACGCAATACATATTCTTGCTTCAATGTTGGGGGGCTATAATATTAAATATTTGATTGAAGCTTTGCAGAATTCTGAATTGGCAGCCTATGCTGTTAAAGCCTTATCTCATACGATTTTAGTATATGATGATGCTTTTAATGACATAGTAAATCTTTCTCAATCGCATAAGGCAGCTAAAAAAGTCATTGAATCCTGGGCTGATGCGGAATGGTTTAAGTCAAAACCCGGTCCTCAAAACCAGATAAAAGTAAAAATATTCAAAGTAGATGGGGAAATAAATACCGATGATCTATCTCCGGCCGGGGAAGCCTGGAGCAGAACCGATATCCCTCTGCATGCCTTATCAATGGGAGAAAGCAGATTTCCAGGAGGGATTAAAACCATTGCTGAATGGAGACATAAAGGGCATACTGTTGCCTTTGTGGGTGATGTAGTAGGTACAGGATCCTCACGTAAATCAGCAACCAATAGTCTTCTCTGGCATATTGGTGAGGATATCCCCTCGGTTCCCAATAAAAGAACCGGAGGGATTGTAATTGGGGGTGTAATTGCACCTATTTTTTTTAACACTGTTCAGGATTCCGGGGGATTGCCCCTTATTGCAGATGTAACAAAATTAGAAAACGGAGCATCAGTTACCATTGATACAAAAAAAGGAGAAATCCGGGGAGAATCAGGAGACATATTGGCTGAATTTACAATTATTCCTCGAACTCTCAGCGATGATTTTCAGGCCGGAGGCCGAATTTTAAAAATAATCGGTCGCTCCTTAACTAAGAAGGCCCGCAAGGTCTTAGGTGTAAAAACAAGTAAGATTTTCCTTACCGCGGATAATCCGGTCCCCGAAAAAGATCAGAATTATTCTCTGGCTCAGAAGATAGTTGGCAAAGCTTGTGGTCTTACCGGGGTGCTTCCCGGAACTTATTGTGAACCCAAAATGACCACTGTTCTTTCCCAGGATACAACAGGGCCCATGACTGCAGATGAATTAAAAGAGCTTGCCTGTATGAGGTTTCAGGCACCTCTATTTATGCAGTCCTTTTGCCATACTGCTGCCTATCCTAAAATTACTGATACTGCCATGCATAAGACTCTGCCGTCATTTATTACAGAACGCAAAGGTGTGGCATTAAAACCCGGTGACGGAGTATGTCACAGCTGGATGAATCGTATGTTAGTACCTGATACTCTGGGAACAGGCGGAGATTCACATACCCGTTTTCCCCTGGGTCTTTCTTTTCCTGCCGGATCTGGTCTGGTTGCTTTTGCCGGAGCACTTGGCTTTATGCCCCTGGATATGCCTGAATCAGTACTGGTTCGTTTTAAAGGAAAAAGAATGCCGGGAATTACTCTCAGGGATGTGGTTAATGCCATTCCTTATACTGCCATTAAGCAAGGACTTTTAACCGTTCCCAAGAAAAACAAAAAAAATGTATATAACGGCAGAATTATAGAGATGGAAGGTCTGGATGGTATTACAGTGGAACAGGCTTTTGAATTAACTGATGCTACAGCTGAACGCAGTGCAGCCGGTGGCTGTATAAAACTCACTGAAGACCAGATAACTGATTTTTTAAAATCCAATATGGTTCTGCTGCAGAAAATGATAGAAGATGGGTATCAGGATCAGGATACTCTTCGGCAGAGGATTGATGCGATTGAAAAGTGGTTAAAAAATCCTGAACTGCTTACTGCAGATAAGAATGCTGAATATGCTGCAGAAATTGAGATTGATCTTTCAGAAATTAAAGAACCAATTGTAGCCTGTCCTAATGATCCTGATAATGTTAAACTGCTTTCAGAAGTAAAAGGGACTTCAATTAATGATGTTTTTATTGGTTCTTGTATGACAAATATTGGTCATTATCGAACTGCTGCTAAAATCTGGGAGAGTGAAAAAGTAAACACTAACACTCGCACCTATATTTGTCCTCCTACCAGAATGGATCAGTCCAAATTAAAAGATGAAGGAGTATTTGCTAAGTTTAACAAGATTAATGCCCGCATTGAGATACCGGGATGTTCTTTATGTATGGGAAATCAGCTTCGGGTACCTGATAACTCCACTGTTTTTTCCACTTCAACCCGAAATTTTGATAACAGAATGGGTACCGGAGCCCAGGTTTATCTGGGATCAGCTGAACTTGCAGCTGTGGTTTCAATTATCGGAAGTTTACCTGAACCGAAAGAGTATTTCAAGATCTATAAAGAAAAGATTTTACCCTTTGAAAATGAGATTTACAGTTATTTGGAATTCGATAAAATATCCGGATTTGATGAGGTATACAAGTGGCGGGAGGTTTAGAGTTTTTTAGGAAAGATAAAGTTTTTTATTTTGGAGTGCAATGCCTTTATGCATTGTACGAGTGCAGCCCATAAAGGGGCTGCACTCCGGATTTTGATTTATTATTTAGAGGTGTTTGGAGTGCGGTGCCTTTATGCACCGCACGGAGTAATTTTAAAAAAAATCAATAAAAGGGAGAACATATGAAGGCACGCATCTTAGTCGTTCTTGGGGTAATTTTTCTGGGAACTGCGGTTCAGGCCCAGTACTACATCCCCAAAAGCCCTCTGCAGCTGCCTCCGGGCAGCCTGAGTGAAAAAGCCATTGCCGATAAGATCATGAACACCCGTAAACTCTACACCTCCATTGAGATCGATGAACTCAGAGTCCAGATCAAACGCAGCAACAATGCGGTGGACAAAAGGATTACCGTTCTAAAGAACGAGATGACCAACCTGTTCATGGACAAACAGGAACTACTCAAGCTCAAGGACATCAAAAAGATCAAAGAGCACATCAAAGAGAAAAAACAGAACCGGGAAGACATCAAGAAAGAGATCGAACAGGATCTTGCCAATATCTCCTACAAAGGACTGTATGCGGTAGTACTGCAGGAGGTGGATCCCTTTGCCTCCAAAGAGAGTCTGGCTGAACAAGCAGAGCGTCTGCTTGCCCCCCGGGCCATAGAAGACTTGAATGGCATGTTCATCTCCAGCCTGAGCATTGTCAAGGATTTCACCCTGCTAAAAGACCATATCCAAGCCACTATCAGCGGCGAGATGGACATCGTCAAACAGTACATCTCCCGTACCTTTGATAACCGCAGTAAATTCCTCTGTTTGGTGAAAGTGAATGTATCACCCCTGAAGAAACCGCTGAAAGCAGAGAAACCGGCTGCTGATAGTGAGGTAAACTATGTTCTTGTGGATCTTATAACCACTTTTGATTATCAGATCCCACTTCAGAACCAGGAAGTCCCGGCTTCCGAAATCAGTAATATCGAGTTTGAAGTCAGCTCCTCCTCCGAGGTTATAGTAGGAGAGAACAGAACCGCTACTCGCAGACAGAGCGAGATCCTGAAACGGGGCAAAGCCAACCTGCAGGATGTTGATGATGAGATCACTCAGCTTGAGAGCAGCCTGACCAACCGTAGTCAGCTGCTGTAGGAACTAATTGAAAGCAAAACTGATGTCTCTTACAATCCGTCAGATGTTAATACCAGTATCGAAAAAGCGTTGCATTATTTTGACCGCAAACTGAAAGACAAACAGGAGGAGATGGTAGCAGTCAAGGAAAAAGAGCTCATCAGCCGCTACAGTGTGAATGTCAGTGTGGAGGGCAAACCCCAGGAAGACTTAGCCAAGACAGCTGTGGGACTGGTGGGCTAGATCGAACAGAGCTATGCCAAGGTGGAGCAGTTCATTGAAGAGATGGAAGTGGAGAACAGTATGCTGATCTCGGATAAGCAGGCACAGAAAAAGGATGTGTACCGGGAGATCGAATCTGTGTGGCTCTACCCTGTAGCCGGTGACCGGGATAATTTTCTGTTGACTGTGGTGGTTAAATTTAAGGTGGCGGATATCAAGGAGCATGAAGTAACGGACACATCCACCAAAAAGAAACCCCGAGATCGGGACAGGGAGGAACCAGCAACTGTTAATCCTGAAAAATTATTGAATATTGACTGGGTTTTTGTCAAGGGTGGTACTTTTCAGATGGGAAGTAATGAAGGTGGTTATGAAGAAGAACCAGTACATACAGTTACTATTGATGATTTTTATATCAGTAAATATGAAATCACCAATGCCCAATACAGTATATTCTTAAATAATTCAGAGGTGGATAAAGACGGTTATTACGAGAATGTTATTTATATCTATTTACATGATGATGGTTCACACAATGAAGAAGAATATCAAATTGAATATAAGAATGGTCGATTTATACCTCTTCCGGGAAAAGAATCTTATCCAGTGATTCATGTAAGCTGGTACGGAGCAAATGCGTTTTGCGAATGGGCCGGTTTAAGATTACCAACAGAAGCAGAATGGGAATTTGCAGCTAGAGGTGGAAATAAAAGCCAGGGGTATATATTTTCTGGTAGTAATGATCTGGATGAGGTAGCCTGGTATTGGGGAAATTCGGTCAATCCTGAAAATAATGTCACCAAAGGCCATGGGACTTATCCCGTTGGACGAAAGCGTCCTAATGAACTTGGTATCTATGATATGAGTGGAAATGTATCTGAATATTGCAGTGACTGGTACAGTGAACGCTACTATCGAGATGATCCTCCGCGTTACAATCCAAAAGGCCCTGAAGAACAATATCTCAATAAAGGTCATGTGTTAAGGAATCATGGATTTCGTTATTATAAAATGGGCTCTTCCTTTAGAGTATGGCAGCGGAGTGATGGTGGATTGAAATCAACTAGAAATGATGTTGGTTTTCGGGTAGCTAAATAGTTAATGCAATTTGTCCAGCGGATTAATAGTTTTATTGGAGTGCAATGCCTTTCTGTATTGTATTGGGAGTTGTCCAAAAAGTCATTATTTTGTCAGTCTGAGCTTGTCGAAGACTGACAAATCTAATAAAAACAGTATCCTTTTATTGTGATCAATATGATATTTCTAAACATATTGAACTTTTTGGACAACCCCTCCAAGTTAGTATTTAAACTTATTTTTAAAAAATTCTTGCCTGATAAATTTATTATTCATACATTAGATTAGTATTTATTTTTACTATGGATATGATAGGATGGACAAATCTAAAAATCCTTTACAAATAGTACTCCAGGAATGGAAAGATCTGTCTTCTCAGGATAAAAACAAAAAAAAAGCTTCAGAGAAGCTTTTACATACAGCCGAATCACTTATTTCGAATTCTAAAAACAAGGTGATCGAACCAGAGGAATGGCATGAATGGCTGCGGGTGACCGGCAAACCTGAATTTTTATCTATACTTTCTGATGATAAAGAGCGAAACAAATGGGCGGAAACAGTATTCAGAGTAATCCGGGAAAGTAATTATTCCCTTCATGATTTATTCAAGCACAGAGTCACTGAACAACCTGATGGTATTTTATTCCAGAATCACAGAGAAGATTCGGTTGAATCCTGGACCTACAGTCAGATTAACGGTTTAGTGACGGAAATAGCTGAGGTTTTTAATAACACTCACTCAGATCCACCCCGGGTAGCTTTGTATGTTGAAAATTCTGTGCAGGGAGCCTGCTGTGATCTTGCCTGCCTTTTTTACGGATTTTTAGTATCACCTTTGAATATACATTTTAATTCTGATCAGCTTAGCTATATTTTTGATCAGTTGAACATTACTATTGCAGTAACTGATACTCAGGAACGTTATAATAAACTTGTTAAAGTCAGAGAAAAGACAGGATTATCTTTTCATATTTATGTTTTATATCAATCTATCCGATTTGATGATAACAAGACACAGTTTTTAGCTCAGGCCTGTAAAAAAGTTAATATCCGTGAAGCAGAACAGAAGCTACAAAAAAGAAAGAAAAGAAAACTTAATCAGGTGGCAACTGTGATGTTTACTTCCGGCAGTACCGGAAGTCCCAAGGGAGTTGTTTTCTCAATATACAATCTGATTACTAAACGTTTTGCCCGGTCAGCTGCCCTACCCCAGGTAGGTCATGAAGAAGTCTTACTTTGTTATTTACCATTGTATCATACGTTTGGGCGATTTCTGGAAATGCTGGGAATGATTTACTGGGGAGGAACCTATGTTTTTTCCCGTAATCCTACCTTTGAAACTCTTCTTTCTCTGTTCCCTAAAGTAAATCCAACAGGATTCATCAGTGTGCCTGTGCGTTGGGCTCAATTACATGAAAAAATACTTGATATTCTGGATATCGGTTCTGATCCAGAAACTGAAAAAAAAGTTTTACATCAATTTGTCGGAGATAAACTGAGATGGGGCCTGTCTGCTGCCGGATATCTCTCTCCTCAAGTATTCCGTTTTTTTCAGAGAAATGGAGTACATTTAAGTTCTGGCTTTGGTATGACTGAAGCTACAGGGGGTATAACCATGACTCCCTGGGGAAATTATCTTGATAATAGTACTGGTATACCTCTTCCCGGAATAGAAACTCGATTGAGTGATAAGGGGGAGCTTCAGATCAGAGGTCATTATGTTGCCAGGTATTTATCAGAAGTAGGTGCTGACGGTATTATTCCCTATCCGGAGCAGGAAAAAGAAGAATTCTGGCTCCTGACCGGGGATTTGTTTGAAATATCTTCACAGGGTTTTTATTTCATTATTGACCGTATCAAAGATATCTATAAAAACAATAAAGGACAGACAATTGCTCCCCGCAAAGTGGAAGATAAATTTATTGAAGTTTCCGGGATCAATCGGGTATTTCTGGCCGGAGACGGCAGAGCCTACAATGTGTTGTTAATTGTTCCGGATTTGAAGGACCCGGTGCTGAAATCTTTAATATCAGAAAGCGAGAGAGAAAATTATTTTCATAATCTCATCATTAATGCCAATCATGATTTGGCCCCTTATGAAAGAGTGGTTGATTTTACTGTCATTGATCGTGATTTTACCGTTGAAAAAAATGAACTTACTCCTAAAGGATCATTAAATCGTAAAGTTATAGAAAAAAACTTTTCAGAACAAATCAATGAATTATACAGGAAAAAATTTATAGAACTATCTGTTCATGGAATAAAAATACAAATTCCCAGATGGTTTTATCGAGATTTGAGTATTCTGGAGGAAGATATAATTGTCAGAAATTATTCACTTTATAATCAGAATAATCAATGTTTTTTAACCATAAAACCAGAAAAGGAATCAGAACTGATTCAGGTGGGAAGTTTGCTTTATCAAGTCACAGAGGATACAATTAATCTTGGTCTTTTTGTGCGGCAGCCACTTCTGTGGGCGGGTAATCCTGAATTGATAGCATTTTATCCCTGTAAAGAAGGATGGGATATTTCCCTGAATTCAGTTTCATCCCAGGTGTTTCTTCCCTGGAAAACTAAAGAATCAGTATCCCAAACTGTTTATCCTCTGTTATCCAATATTCGGAACGGAAGTTTAATTGAAATCAATCGTCATATTATTGCTATGCTTTTTGAAGAAAAAGATGTAGCCATTGAGGCGCTGAAGAGCATTGAAAAGAAATTAAAAAGAACTAAGGAGCGGAAAAGAAATCTCATCAGGAGAAGATTAGAAGCTTTAGCCCGTCATCCGGAAGAGGATATTCGATGTATGGCATATCGAGTTCTTTTATTAGATGAACCTACGTTGAATTACAGTATTTTTTTCCCAGCCTTTGTATATTCAGGTTTATCCTTTTTAAATGAAGACTCAATAAATGAAATTGCTTCTGCCAGGTTTGAGAGGCATCGTTTGGAATCATTACGAAGAAGGTTGTATTCCTATCGAGTATATTTGGATTGGCCTGTACCTGAAACAACCAGAACTCAATTTATTAAATTGTTTGAACTTTTAAAGCTGTATGTAGAATATCATCCAGAATTTTATGAGTCTATCAGAGCAGAGCTGGCGAATTGGGTTTTACATGATGCTGATCCCCGATTATCACAATCGGCAAAAAAAATTTTGGATCAGCTGGTTACTCAATATGAGCATAAATTGGATAAAGAAACCCCTGAAGAGGAAGTTGAAGAATGGAATAAGCGCTTGATATTTGAAGATGGTATGTCCGAACCAGAAATTAAACGAATACGAAATGTTTTGATTAATACAACTTTTTTAAAGCAATCAATTTTACTGGCATTTCATGAAAAAAGATTTTCAATAAAAGCAGTGCAGAATCAGGGTATCTGGATTTCACCAATTCAAATAACTCAGGATTATACCCGTTACAGGATGAGTATTAATGCCAAAAAAGGTAAACATTATATTTTGCAGCTGGTATTAAGAAATCATAAACAGGCTCCCTCTGTACTTGAATCAATCTACTGGCTGGTGGCTATTTCAGGATATCCTTATGGTCCCTCCGTACTTCCCCGTTTGGGTTGTTATCGTCCTGAACTTGGAGCCTGGTCTGCTACGTATATAGGTGATCTTACTGTATGGGAAAAGATAAGGCAATTTGCGAGCACTCATACTCAAAAACAGCCTTTTCTGAATCTTGAAGCCTGGAAGAAATTACTGGTTCCAGCTTTATCCGCTTATTTTAAAGGATGGCATAACAGTGGATATAAAATTATTCCGGGAACAATATCTCCTCATAATGTAGCTGTGCCGGAACTGGATTTTCAGGAAGTAGTAAAAATTAATTCCATTACCGGGTGGCAAATGTATAAAAGTCCATTGTCATTAATACATCCTATGGTACATAATTTTTTTCAAAAAGTGATTGCTTATTTTCCCCGATTTCAAAATCAGCTTGATATCACCTGGATATTTGATGCCTGTTTTGAGGGGATTGGATTTAATAAAGGGATTGATTTTCTGCGTGATTTAAAAAAAGAAATAACTGATTCAGACAACCTTACCTTTAACAACCAGAAAATCAAAACAATACTTGAAGATTATATTATTACCATGGAAAAAAGTTTTTATATTCCTTTGGCAGTATACAATGCTGTACACCGATATGAACTATGGCTGAAGATGAATAATTTGCCGTCCCCGAGAGCCAGAGAACAAACTCTAATGGAATTTTATCGTTTATATAATATTAAAAAATACCCTGGATTTTTACGTTACTATCTTTATAAAATGACCTATTTTAGGCAAGCAGATAAAAATGTTCATAACGCATTTGATAAGCTGATTAAAAGAATGATAAAAGAAAAAAATAAAACTGCCATGCAATTAACTGAACTTTCTGATTTACAGTCAGCACTCAAGGATCCTCAGGACAGAGAAGTATTCAGCCGCATGGTATTTCCTCATATTCAGAAGAAACAGACAATCGATATAGTAAAAAGAGGCGAAAGTGATGAAAAGAGAGTTGTGGTACAATCAAATATTAAGGATAAAAAAGGAGTTCCCTATATCATCAGAGAGCCAGTATCTCCATTTGAGATCGGACAATTATACCGTCTTTTTTATGAAGAAAATTTTTATAAACCCATATCTGAACAAAATTATTATTTAATTGTAGTTGATAATCAGGAACGGATCGTAGCAGGATTATGTTATAAAATGCTGGAAGATCATCAGGTCGCTCAAATTGATGGTACAGTGGTCTCTTCATTTTTTTCCGGCCGGGGTATTGGTTCAGCTATGATTAAAGATTTTTGTAACAGAATGTTAGGTAGAGATGTAAAAGTGGTAAAAACTCATTTTTTTCTTACCGAATTTTATAAAAAGCTGGGATTTGATGTTGATAAAAAATGGGGAGAACTTATCAAATATTTGACTCCGGTTTCAAATGAATCCGGGTTGGAAACTCCTTGATGTTCGGATACAGGAAAAATATTTAAATTTATAAAAACTACTTGATTTATTATTTAAAGTTATGTACCATTTATCAGAGATGTTATTGAGGAAATTTTTAAGAAAAATTTTATGCACCTGACTCTCAGAGCAAAACTTGTTATCAGCTTTATTACTGTTATTATCATCAGCGGGATAGTAAGCATATATGTAGGAGTACGTCTTATTGGTGATGGGATCATACGGCAGGCACAGGATAAAGTCAGAACAGATCTCAATTCTGCCCGTGAAATATATATGGAAGAGTTGGATGAGATTAAATATGTTGTACGCTTAACAGCAACCCGTTTTTTTATGAAACAAAGTCTGTCCTATGGTAATATACAATTAATGAAACAGGAGTTGAGTGTAATCAGAAAAAGGGAATCTCTTGACATATTAACTGTGACCGATGATCAGGGAATTGTGCTTTACAGAACCAGGAATCCCGGAGTTGTAGGAGATGATCAATCAGAAAATAATATCATAAAAAATGTTATAATTAATAAGGAAGTTTCCGCTTCAACTGAAATCGTATCCAGAAAAGAACTCATAAAAGAAGGAGAACAATTAGCAAGGAGAGCTTATTTTGAATTTATACCAACTCCAAAGGCCAAACCGCTTCTGGAAGATGAAATAACTTCAGGAATGATGATGAAAGTGGCTGCACCAATTTTAAATGATTCCGGAAAGCTGCTGGGGGTGCTGTATGGAGGTGTACTGCTTAACCGGCAATATCAAATTGTAGATAAAATTAAGCAAACTGTGTATCAGGGAGAAGTATATGAAGGGAAGGATATCGGCACTGCAACTATATTTCAGGGAGATCTTCGAATTTCCACTAATGTAAAACGTGAAGATGGTACTCGCGCAATCGGCACCCGGGTATCAGAAGAAGTATATGACCAGGTTCTCCTCAAAGGGCTTCCCTGGATTGAAAGAGCTTTTGTTGTGAACGATTGGTATATCACTGCATATGAACCAATAAGAAATATTTCAGATCAGGTTATTGGTATTTTGTATGTTGGAATTCTGGAGAAAAAATTTTCCGATTTGCGGCAAACAACTATGCTGTACTTTTTAGGATTAACCCTGGCAGGAATTATAGCTTCAGTATTTATTTCCTATTTTCTGGCTCGCAAAATTTTAAAACCAATACGCAATCTGGTTTTTGCATCTGAGCGTTTGGCGCGTGGAGATCTTACTCATAGAGTTAATTTAAAATCAAAAGATCTCATTGGAAAATTAGGGGATACTTTTAATTATATGGCTGAATCATTACGGGAAAGGGATGAGAAATTAAAGGAACGGGCTCAGCAGACAATTCAGGAATCAGGGAGGCTGGCTACTATTGGTCAGCTTGCCGCTGGTGTAGCACATGAATTAAATAATCCCTTGGGTGGAGTTTTAATGTACAGCCATTTATTGTTAGAAAAATTTAATGCAAATGATTCTGATAGAGAAAATTTAGAGAAAATAGTGAATCAGGCTACCCGATGCAAAAAAATTGTTAAAGGTCTTCTTGATTTTGCCAGACAAACTGAACCAAAAGTTGAGTTATCAGATATCAATGAATTATTGAAGGAGACACTGGTATTAATTGAAAATCAGGCTTCATTTCAGAATATCTCTATTAAAAAAGAGTTTCTATCCTCTTTACCCAAGGTCATGATTGATGGATCACAGTTTCAGCAGGTATTTATTAATATTGCTCTGAATGCTGCAGAGTCCATGGAGGAAAATTATGAAGAGAAAGGTGAACTGAAAATTCAAACCAGAGTTTCAAAAAATAACAGATTTGTTGAAATCAATTTTAATGATACAGGCTGCGGCATTCCTGAGGAAAATATTAAGCGGGTATTTGAACCTTTTTATACTACCAAAGAAGTTGGACGCGGTACAGGGTTAGGGTTAGCGATTAGTTATGGAATTGTGCAGAGAAATAATGGGACAATTTCAGTGAAAAGTGAAGTTGGTAAAGGTACAACTTTTACCATACGACTTCCTGTTAATGAGGAGGGTAGTGGATGAGTTTTATTATGAATATTCTTATAGTTGATGATGATGAAGCTATCCGGGATTCATGCACCCAGCTTCTTACAGAAATGAAGGTTAAAGTTGATAATGCTTCAGATGGCAGTTCTGGATTAAAAAAAATAAAACAAAAAGTATATGATATTGTAATTCTGGATTTAAAGATGCCCGGATTGAGCGGTATGAAACTGCTCAAAAAGATAAAAGAGATAAACCCTGAAACTTTGGTTGTTGTTATAACCGGCTATGCAACCGTAGATTCGGCAGTTGACGCTATGAAAAACGGAGCTTATGATTTTTTGCCCAAACCATTTACTCCCGAGGAACTCCGTTTGATTATTAAGAGAGCCTTGGAAAAAAGAAAACTTGTTTTAGATAACCTCCATCTCCGGCAGGAATTAGAAACAAGTCTGGGATCAGAGAACCTTATCGGTGACAGTAAAGCCATGAAGAGGGTTAAGAAGTTAATTCAAAAAGTAGGGCCGACCGGCAGTACTGTGCTTATTACCGGAGAAAGCGGTACAGGGAAAGAACTTGTGGCACGTGCCATTCACAAAAATAGTCAGCGTAACCAGATGCCTTTTGTGACAGTGGATTGCAGTACTCTGGTAGAAAACCTGTTTGAGAGTGAATTGTTCGGCCATGTAAAAGGTTCTTTTACCGGAGCAACAGTAACAAAACATGGCAGACTGGAGCTGGCTAATCATGGAACAGTTTTTTTTGATGAAATAAGCAATATTGGTATGGAAGTTCAAGCTAAATTACTTCGTGCTATTCAGGAAAGAGAAATTATCAAAGTAGGCAGTAGTCAAGCTATCAAAATTGACATAAGAATTATTGCTGCTACTAATAAAGATTTAAGAAAAGCTGTACAGGAAAATAGTTTCAGAGAAGATCTTTTTTACAGGTTAAGTGTAGTCCCTCTTTTTCTGCCGCCTTTACGAGAACGGAAAGATGATGTTTCTCAGCTGGTAGAGTATTTTATTAATAAGTACAATGTTAAACGTAATAAATCTATACAGGGGATATCTGAACAGACTTTAAAAGCGTTGACTGAATATAACTGGCCCGGAAATGTAAGAGAACTTGAGAATGTTATTGAAAGGGCTGTGGTTCTTACTGAAAATGATTATATCAAACCAAATGACCTTTCTTACTACGGACTTGGGATTCAAGAAGATACCAAGAGGGATTATTCTCTTGATGAAGTGGAGAAACAATATATTAACAGGACATTGAATAGGTATAACGGACATAAAAAAAGAACTGCTGAAGTACTTGGTATTGATAGGAAAACACTCCGATTAAAAATTAGAAAATATGGACTTGAATGATATTATGATATATATAAAGGGGCAAAACACCCCAGTATCCATCAAAATACCCCGCATTTATTGATAAAATTAATTTATTTTTATTTTTTAAATAACCTATCTTTTTTATTAACAAACACTTAAATTTTAATCTGAGTATTTTTTAAATTTTACAATAAGTGGCATAAGGTTTGTTAATAAAATAGGTGAGATGCACAAAAACAATAAAGACATTCTTATTATAGATCGAGATACAATTACTGGAAAAAAATATCAATTAATGTTTCAGCAGCTTGGATTTGCTGCTGATACTTGTTCCGGATTGTCAATTGCAGTGCAGAAGATGAAAGCAAGTCGGTTTAATTGTATAATTATGGATGTTGACTTACCTGAAATGAAGGGGTGTAATGCAATAAGACTGGTTAAAATGCTGGATTCCAAAGCTAATATAATTATCACTGCTTCTGAGAATACAAAGGAATTAGAGGCAAGAGTACGAGAACATAATATTTTTTACTATTATATAAAATCATTTGGAATTAATGAATTAAAACAGGCAGTATGTAATGCAATAAAAATAAATATTGTTTAAAGAACTAAAGAAAAAAAGATTAAAAATGTCTGAAAATAATGCAAAAATATTAATTATTGATGATGATGAATCCATGAGGGATTCTTGTAGTCAGGTTCTTAGAAAAAGTGGGTATTTCATTGAAACCGCTGAAAATGGTGAAAAAGGTCTTTCCATGACAAAAGAACTGAATCCGGATTTGATACTTCTGGATCTTAAAATGCCGGGGATGAGCGGAACAGAGGTGTTAAAACGATTGAAGGAATTCGATTCCAGAATAATTATAATTATTATCACTGGATATGCAACTGTGGAATCAGCTGTTGACAGTATGAAACAGGGAGTGTATGAATACCTGCCTAAACCATTTACTCCTAAAGAACTTCGTAAAATTGTTCAACATGGTCTGTTGCGGAGAAAATGTCTGATGGAAGCAGATCGGTTGCGTAATGAAAAAGAGAAAATGAGAAAGAATTTTGTATCTCTGGTGTCACACGAATTGCGTTCACCTCTCTCTGCAGTACAACAAAATTTAATGACCATTACTAGTGGTATGATGGGTGAAATACCGGATTCGATTATGGATACTCTGAATAGATTAAGCAGAAGAATTAATGCATTGACTCATCTAATTAATGATTGGCTTGATCTTTCTAAAATTGAATCTGGTGAGATGGCTATTGAACGCAAAAATGTAGATTTAAGAAAAATTTTATTAGATATAATTAATTTGTTTGAGCCCTCAGCGGAGAAACAAAAAATAAATTTGAAACTAGAGGATTCAAAGGATAATTATAATGTTTTAGGTAATATTCAGACACTTGAGATGCTTTTTTCCAATCTTATTCATAATGCTATTAAATATAATCGTAAAGACGGCAGTGTGAAAGTTGTTTTGGAAAAGAATGAGAAATTTATTAAGGTTGAGGTAAAAGATACCGGAATTGGAATTCCGGAAGAAAAATTGCCCTTGATATTTGAGCAGTTTTACCGTATAAAAGACAAAACATTAGTAGAAGGAAGTGGTTTAGGACTGTCAATTGTTCAGAAAATTGTGGATCTACATCAGGGAACTATCGACGTATCATCAAAAGAGGGAAAGGGAACAACGTTTATGGTAAAATTACCGACTGGTTATTCAAGTATTAAAGATCAAAGTCCGAATCATCAAGAGAATAATCAATGAAGATATTGGTATTAAATCGTGGCATCTCTTAGGTTAAATACCGTTTTTTTTGATACTGTATGGTACATTTTATTAACTACCGGCCTAATTGAGTGCATTGGAAAATCAGATTCAATATTTTCTTATCAAGTCAGGGATAAAAAAGTTCAACAAAAAGATTTAACTGTTAATAGTCCCCGAAATATAAGTTATCTTATTTTAAATACAATATGTTGCAATATAAGCGGGGTGTTGAAAGATATTCTTAAAATCGATATTGTAGGTCATTGGTCCTGAAAGACTAATAAACAATGTTAAGAGATTAATTAATAATTGTAGGAGGAAGTAATGAAAAAACAAAAAGTACTTATC
>JAWODZ010000193.1:0-7448 GCA_046483025.1 bacterium | reverse complement strand
GGAAGCTCATCGTATCTGGCCATGTTTTACCCTTTTTTTTAAAAAAAAATTCAATTCCGCTTCGCGGAATAAATAGTAAAATAGACAAATAGTCAAATTGTCAAATAGTCTAATCCTTGACTAACCGAACTGAGAACCCGTACGGCTTATTGTAGTTGCTACGGTCAATACTTGAAATACCGTAATACAGGTACCGACCCCAGGCGGTGTTCGTACTGCCCTCTGTAGCTGACCAGAAGTAAGCGTTGCTGCCCACATCGCTAAAGGTACCATCGTCGTCGTCGCGATAACCACCGGGAAACGCGGAAAAGCCGCTGGTGCCAAATACAGCATTGTTCTCTAAACTCCCATAAGGCCATAATGACGCATTGCCTGCAAGTTTGCTGCCTTCATTTGTGCCCCGATATCCTGTATCATCAGCTTCTGACTGACTCATGCCAAGATACATTTCAAGTTGTTTCCACTCCTCATCTGTGGGTACATGCCAGCCTTCAGGGGCGATGTTGCGGCTGTCATTTACTGCATACCAGTTATATAAATACCCGTAGGTATCAGCATAACTTTCATTATTATCATACACACAATAAGCCCCGGTAGATAAACCTGTCCATTCTGAATCACTGGTTATATTAGGTATAGGATCACCATTACGGTAGTGGGTAACTTTTAAATTTTCTGCCATCCACCATTGATTGCCGATTTTTACCGTCTGGTAAACATTGCCGTCTTGGTCGGTCATGATACCGGTTTCTGCTCCTCCAGCCTGTGTCACATTAACAGTTTTTGAACTAACTCCAGTACCACTCACTGTTACTGTCCCACTTCTTGAACTGGTTGAAGTATTGGCACTGGTTGCGGTCACAGTGACTGTCCCGCCATCTGAGCCACTTGTCGGTGAAACAGAAAGCCAGGTTGCATCATCACTCACACTCCAGCCTGTGTTAGAGCTTATAGTGAAACTGTCCTGACTGTTAGATGATGAACTTAAACTCAAACTGGTAGTTGATATGTTTAAATATAGGGATGTAATTGTAAAATCCCAGCTACTTGACCACCCGCCCCAATTGCCCTGACTGTCTTTGGCCCGCACCCGCCAGTAATAAGTGTCATCTGAAAGTGAACTGGATGCAGTATACCCGGAACTGGTCAAGCTGGTTTGATTAATTTCCGGGCTGGAAAAATAACTGGAATTATCTACTTCCAGTTCATAGTATGAGGCATTGCTCACTGAAACCCAGTCAAAGGTGGGAGTATTGTCTGTTATGGTGCTGCCGTCTGAGGGTGAACTCAAAGTTGGTCGCATATCACTCCAGGACATACTCACATTACTTTCATCACCTGCAGAAACACTGATACTGCTCCGGTAGGCCCGGCCGATAATATCACCGCTGCTGTTTTTGCCGTAAAGCAACACCGAATAGTTATCTGCAGGTTCCAGGTCTTTAATTTCTATGGTAAATGATCCACTGCTGTTGGGGGAATGAGTACGATCATGAATTTCACTGGAGCCTTTCTTAACCACACAGCGTACTGTGTGCAGGGTTTCCAGAGCTTTGGAAAGTACGGAATTATTGGTTTTTGGTAGCAGCTGTATGTTGAGAGAACCATTCTTATCTTCAGGTTCAAATATGCCGCAGTGAAGCTGTAATAAAAATATGAGAGTTAAAAAAAGTAATAATTTTTTGTGCATGGTGATCTCCCCGATTTTTCTTAGTAAAAAGTTTATAAAGTTTATAAAGTTTGTAAAGTTTAAAGTCTATAAAGTTTTGATGAGACTGGAAATAATTTTTGAAATTTCTTCTGAATTTGAACAGTCAATTGCTTTGCCTTTTGCCAAGCAATAATATTTTCAAATTGTCCAATTTTCATACATTCCAACTTTCAACTCTGTAATATATTTAATTTTTCCCTTTTTCCAGGGCTCTTAACAATCCATGGCCAAGTCCATAAGCTGTTAAACCAACAATTTCTTTATTGGATTCATCATATCTTACTATCATACCCTGGCCAACATCTATTCCTATGGCATTTTTAGGAGGACCAAAAGTTAGATACAGTACATCTGCTTCCTCATCATATTCCCAATTCACTTTCTTTTTTTTATTAAATACTTTTATGCTCTCCATACTACATTCCTCCATTCAGCATATTTATTGGTAAAATAAGCTGTCAATACAAATCCATCATAAAGATCAACTTCTTTATAAATTACTACAAGATACTTAGAAGTCAAAATCGTTTTTCTAAAATATTTTACAGCCATTAAACATCCTGCATCACCTTCTAAAACAACTTCTGGTTTTTCTATAGTGCTAAGAATGTTTTTAAAATAATTTTTCAATTCCGGATGATGTTCTATAATATGCAACCAGCGTTCCTGGGTAAGTCTAATCGGGATTTTATTTTTAGATTTAACAATATTCACTATGTATTACCCATTTACTTAACAACTTTCAACTTTTAACTTTATAACTTTCAACTTATCTACATATCCCCAGGTATAGTAATCGAAATCTCCCCTTTATCTTCACCTGTTTCCCCTTGACCTTGAGTAACAAAATACACTACTCCTCCCACCACACCAGCACCTAATAAATAATACAAAGTTTTACCTCCACCACTTTTTTGCAGAGCGGCATCGACTGCAAACACAAATCCCTCACCTTCAAGGCCATTAGGGTAATCTTCAGTCATCTCCCAGATTATCTCTTTACTTCTTCCCGGAGTTATACCTTTACCAACATCTCCTCTTATAGTACGGGGTGTAATACGAAAAGAAGTTCCGTAATTATCCGATAACGATATATCAATGGTATATTTCTTATTCATTTCCCCAATCAGATCATATTTTATAATAATTATCTCATCCATCTGGGTAAAAGAAACATTTTTTATTTCAACCTCCTGGGCATGAAGTGAAATAATGGCAATCAATAAAAATATAATTGTTATTATTCTGCGAAATCGGATCATTGTTTATTCCTCCTATTATTCAAATAGGTGGACTCCACTTCCGAAGTGGAGTCCACCTCTCTCTACTTTCTCTCAATTATTTTCATTATACACAGTATACATTTCCGTTGCTTCAGCCCGTTCTGAAACAGGTATTTCAGAAAGATGGCGAGCAAGCTGGGTTATGGCCATTTTGGGGGTTCCCATTAAACCAAAACCTTCTGTCATATTCAGCCCAAACAAAAAATCACCTTTTTCTTTGGTAGCAATTACTTTAACAATTTCAGTATCTTTTTTATGCTCCGGTAATGCGGCTACCCTGATATAAAATCCTGATTCTCTGTCACTTCTGGAAGGAAATGTAAATTTTTCTTTGGAAGAGATCATATTATCCTTGTGATAGGTATTGGGAAAAAGTACATAAACGGAATCATTGGCTGCAAGATTAATAATGGTGATATAACAATCCTGGGTGGAAGATATGGTAAAAATCACCTCATCTCCTGAATCAAAGGAGGTTCGGTTCAGAGTAAGATTTACTTTAAAAGAAGGATCTGGCTTTTCCTGGACCGGTTTTACTTTGGCATTCATGGTTACTATTAATTTAATAACCGGAGGAACAGAAGGATCTTCAGGAGGAATTAACTCTGTCTGCCAGCGTATATCTTTTTCCTCTACTACATGCCCATAAGCAATGGAATGTATAAAATCACCAGCCAGCATAAAATTTCTTACCAGTGACTCAGCCTGCAACTGCACTCCGCATACTTTTTCAATAGCATCTAATCTGGCTTTGCGTTTGGCAATAACTTGAGCTTCTTCATTTGAAATATTCTGTACCAATGCTTCTCCAGTACAGATAGTCCATTGAGCTTTGGTTTGGCTTTGAATCTGAACATTACATATAAAAACAGTTATTAGATAAACTGCCAAAAAATGCCTGTATTTCATATTTAAATCCTTATTTGCCTTAGTAAATCATTAAAAGGAACATAGTATGTATTCAGCTATACCGTTCATGGTAGGAGTTTGTTCTCTTCCGTAAATACGCCGGGCCATGTAAGGAACATTATCATTCACATATCGATGTACTTCTTTCAAGGTGATATTGCGGTCTTTGTTTTTATCTGCTTCTCCCCGTAAGCCTCTGAGAAAGTAATAGGTGAAAAGAGAATGATTTGCCTCGGGGTACCAGCTGGAAATCTGAGCACCGGATGCACTGGTGATTACATTTATTTTATTTCCGTAAAAAGGAAAATCCACATCAATATACATGGGACTTGCCTTTTGCAGAATCATACCTTTTTGTGAGCCACCGGAAAAACAAGCATCCAAAACCACTGTTATAGATTTTGCTTGAATCTTATTAAGATTCTTATAAAATACTTCCAGAGGATATCCGTCTATTCTGACATAATTGGGATCACTGTTACTGGGCATAAAATAAGCTTTCTTGTTTTTCATATCCGGTGCACCATGACCGCTGTAGTAAACAAATACATCCGATCTGTTAGCCCGTACCCAGTTGTAGAGCTTACCTTCAGGTACACTCTCTGTACCAAATACCCGTTCAAAGTCCGACTTGCTTGCATTATCAATAAAAATGATATTGTCTTCCTTGTATCCTAACATATTTTTTAGATATTTTTTAATGGTAATAGCATCATTATGGGCATATTCCACATCCGGTACATCTTTATGGGTGTAGTTTTCATTCCCTATAACAACAGCAATGCCATACCGATTACTTGTTCCTACCCTGGGAATATTCTTATCCACATCCACAAATACCGGTTCTACAGACTCAGTACCTTTGGTTGTAATATTGAAAGCAATTTCTGCAGATTCAGATTCAAAACCCGAACTTCTATCCACTGCTTTTGCGGTATAGGTTATAGTACCGGATGGAAGTCTGGCATCCCATTTTATGTTATTGATATATTTTCCTGTACCACCAGGTTCTATAGAATCCAAAAATTTTACTATATTCTCTGGCTGTGCTTCCCAGCTGGTTTTATACTCAATTTCAAGTTTTGGATTTCTTACCGTATAATTACCGGTATTTTTTACCAGTATAGTTACTTTACCAGTCTCACCTTCTGTGAGGAAATTATCACCTGAGGGATCTTGGTATGAAACTTCACAAATCAGTTCTGTTTTAGCTTTTATGTCGCTCGTTTTTTTGAAGAGATTGGTAATCTTCCCGGCTTCACTTTTACCCCTGGCATGCTGGGCATAGACACTTATTACTCCAATGAACAAGAATAAAAGTACTATCTTTTTATACATAATACCCTCCCATGGTTAGAATGATTATTATTATTGGTATATAAAAAGTAAATAAAAACACAGAAAGTATCAAGGAAAAATTATTCTTTTACCAGATTGAACTACTACACAATAAACCACTAATAAATTAATATTTTATTCTGCTACTAGACCTCAAGAGACTGTCGAAAAAGTCAACTGATGTCTTTGCGAGGAACGCAGTGACGAAGCAATCTCCTTGAGTAAAGTTAAAAATCTAGGGGATCACTTCGTAAAAAACACTCGTGATGACATATTTAGTATTTTTTCGACAGTCTCCAAAGGTCTGCCAGACCTTTGAGGTCTTTTGTACTATCAATCCGTATAAATCCATGACGTAATTCGATTGCGATACCGATGCCGATCCCGAATCCCGATAGGATCGAGATGGTTACAATGCATTCCTTTGTCCTGTCATCCCCGAGTGTCTCTGTCGGGGATCCACCCTGCAACCTCCACCCCTGGATTCCCGATAGACTTGTACCCGCATGTATTAGGCGGGTAAACATTCGGGAATGACATTGTTAATGAGATTCTCGTCATCTATGGGTGTCTTTGTCCTTATAATTCATTTGGTATCAAAAATTGATCAACATCTTTTTTAACAACTAATGATTTATCATCAATGTCATCTCTTATAGCTTGAAATCTTTCTTTTAATATTTCAGCATCTGGAGCTTGAAAATAAACTTTTTTCAAATCTTTCATATTACCAATAATATCTTTATCGGTTTCTCTGTTAAAAAATGGAAATGAATAACCAATTATAATTAATACTGTAGTGTTTACTGTATCCTTAGCAGCTAATTTTATCGTTTTGGATTTATTTTCTTCTTCCCATGCAAATGATAAACCAGGATAGACATATTTTGAATATGTTGAAATGGTAAATGCCCTTACAAGTTTTTCTACGAATTGTTTGTTAAAAGATACATTTAAATTATTTGTATAAAAATATTGATCGAATTCATTATTTGAATATAAGCCTGTAGTACCATTTAATTTATATAAACCAAACTTATCATCTTGATAATCATAATCATTATCGAATTTTGATCGAATATGCAATTGATGTTTAAACGATGATAAATCATTTTTATTTCTGTATTGAGAAAATGTTAACTCAAATTGATAGTCATAATTCCAGGTTAATATCCTAATATTTTCTGGAAACTCTAGAAACCTTTTTAATATTGAAGCAAAAAATGTATCGTAACGTTTATCTGGTTTATTCATACATTGTTCACATATAAAAAATAATGAGAGTGCTATTTTAAGTTTGATTAATTCAGTTTCATTATCTGTTATATATAATTTCTTTGCAAAAGTGTCAACACTTGCATAATTATTACGTTTGTTATATAACCATTTTAATGAATCAATTAATTCTATTTGATAAGATTTTTAAATTTAATATCTTCAAGTTGAAGATCAAATTTTTCATTATCTGATAATTCAAAATCTTTTAACTCTAATTTTTTAATTAGTATAGATAACCTATTTGGAATTTCATTAATAATGGGCAACGCTTGTTTACTTGCACCTGCTCCAAATATGTATACTATTTTTTCCATTAAAAATATTTCTGTGTTTAATTTTGATTAGTTATCAAATACTACTTTTTATCCTGTCATCCCCGAATGTTTTTGTCGGGGATCCACCCTGAAACCTCCCCCCCTTGGATTCCCGATAACAACCATTCGGGAATGACAAAACTACCAAAAAAACAGGTATTTTGCCTTATAAACCGGAAGCTCATCGTATCTGGCCATGTTTTACCCTTTTTTTTAAAAAAAAATTCAATTCCGCTTCGCGGAATAAATAGTAAAATAGACAAATAGTCAAATTGTCAAATAGTCTAATCCTTGACTAACCGGACACTGAACCCGTAATGCTTATGGAAGTAGTTGTGGAGCACGTCTGAATAATTGTAACACAGGGTCCGGTTCCACGCGCGATTGGTAGTGTACTCTGTAGCCGACCAGAAGTAGGCGTTGCTGCCCACATCGCTAAAGCTACCATCGTCGTCGTCGCGATACCCGCCGGGAAACGCGGAAAAGCCGCTGGTGCCAAATACAGCATTGTTCTCTAAACTCCCATAAGGCCATAATGACGCATTGCCTGCAAGTTTGCTGCCTTCATTTGTGCCCCGATATCCTGTATCATCAGCTTCTGACTGACTCATGCCA
>JAWODZ010000100.1:0-21482 GCA_046483025.1 bacterium | reverse complement strand
CATCTTCCTCATCGCCTGAAAACTACCCATTTTTATCTTATACACATATATTCCGGAAGTATATTCCTTTACATTAAAAGAAATTTCATACTGACCAGGCTGGTAATGCTCATCCACCAGTTTTTCCACCTCTTTTCCCAGAAGATTATATACTGTTAATACCACCTGACATGGTTTTTTCACTCCAAACTGTATGGTAGTCTCCGGATTAAAGGGATTGGGATAGTTCTGGGCAAGAAAATACTGTTCCGGAATATGTTTATCTGCTGTCTTTACAGCAGTGACTGTTATCGCATCCGAAAACTCAGAAGTATTCCCATCCTCATCTGTTGCAGTTGCTGTCACATTTGGGCCTACAGGCGTTCCTGACCAGAAAAAATTACCTGAACCATCTGCGGTAACTGTTGCTTCATATATCATTCCCTGATCCAGGGAATCTGAAAAAATTTCAACTGTGGAATTGGGGGGAGCTGTCCCTGATACTGAATTCAAACTGGTGATGACAGGAGATGCCAGCTCTCCGTTACCTCCGTGTATAAGTAAGATTCCATTACTCTCATTATCCGATATTGAATTTTGAGTAATTCGATTATAGAGTGTCGTATTCCCCCAAACCGTAATACCGGATCCATCGTTAAATCGGATAACATTTGAGGGACCGATTTTATTTTTCTGGGTTCCATCAATCAGCTCTATCCCTTTTCCCCCATTCCCGAGGTTAGATTTTCCATCCGCACCTGTCCCGATGAAATTTCCCAGTACCTGGTTGCTGTCTGCCTCCTCCCGATAAATTTTAATCCCCAAACTCTGATTCCCGGAGATAACATTGCCCTGGCCAGATTCTAATCCTCCGATAATTATTTTCGATACCTCCCATCCTAATAGTATTCCAAGATTGTTACCCAGTTTAGAAGTTCCGTTGATATCAACTCCGATATAATTTCCCTGAATGTAATTATTTCTGATTTGTCTCCCGTACACATAAATTCCACTTTGCATATTACCGGAAATAATATTCCGTTTTTCTGCAGTACTCCCGCCTATGATATTTCCTGTGCAATAAGAAGCTATATATACGCCATTTTTTCTATTTCCCAGACTAAAAGTACCAGTGACATCTGTACCAATTCTGTTTCCTATAACCAGATTACTGTCAGAATAGCTGATAAAAATACCACTATTATGATTTCCTGATATTATATTGAAATCATTTTCACCTTCCCCGCCAATTATATTATGCGATGAACCTACAACAACAAAAATGCCACATCCATTTCCCAGTGTGTCACTGCCGCTGACATTAGTCCCAATATAGTTTCTTGTAATTTGATTATGGTGAGCATTATCTCCTGAGATAAAAATGCCCGACTCAGAAAATCCGGAAATAACCATTCCTGAAATTATATTATATGCCGAGTTTATAGTAAATGCAGACACTGATTCATCAATTAATTTCCCGTAAAGCATTATTTCAGGTCCGTCAGGGTTCTGATCTCCCTGATTTTTTGTTTGAGTTTCTGCTTTGATCATGGTACTGTCATCCTGGATAATCGGTAAAGGTTCTTCCGGCTGAATAATCCATACACCTTGAGATGCATCATATCCGGGATCTGTATCACTGATATCGAAAAAAATAGTGTCCGGTCCCGTATGAGTATTAGCATCGTTAATTGTCTGCCTCAGAGATCCTGCTCCTGAGTTCTGTGTATTAGTCACAGTATACAAATCAGCTCTGCTGAAAGTCAGAAAAATAAACATACTTACTCCTGACAACAGGAGAAAAATCTTACTTTTACTCGTGAAATACATAGCTTGCCCCCTTATAATTTTTTAAAAATTATACATCCTGTCACATTGTATAAAAAAAGAATTCATAATGAAAATAATCTAATTAAAAGAAAATCGTTACCATTTCACTATAATCATTTAATGGAATAAAGTCAAGATAAATTTTTTACAATATTCAGGATAATAAAAATTAGATTGTTATCCGGTTGCTTTTAAAAAAAGTTACCACTATCTTAAGGGAAAAATCAACAATTTTGAAAAGAGGTATCCTTGAAATCAAACAACCCAACAGCGAAAGATATTTTTGACAAATGGGCTCTGGATCATCATGCAGAAGGTATGGAAAAAGGTCACTGGCAGCGGGTAAAGCAGGCCTTTGACCTGATCCCTCCTTCCCAGGGAAATTATCTGGAGATCGGTATCGGAAACGGATATGGAATACATTACATGGCTCTCAATCAGTATAAAAACGGCTGCTGTTACGGAATGGATATCAGTCCTAATATGGTGGATAAAGCTAAAGAAAAGACTAGAGATCTGGATAATGTCATTCTACAGGCTGATGACTTTCTCACCTGGGAACCACCGCGAGGAAAAAAATTCTCAGCAGTTTTTTCCATGGAAACCTTTTACTATTTTTCTGATATAAGAGCCGGAATTAATAAAGCCGCTTCTCTTCTGGCACCGGAAGGTATGTTGGTGATCTTGGTTGATTTCTACTATGAAAACACGGAAACACACTCCTGGCCCCAGGATATGGATGTTCCCATGACATTGTGGAGTGCAGCAGATTATAAAGAAGCTTTTCAGGAAGTACCTTTAAAGAATGTTCAGCAAAAAGAGCTCAGAGATGATGCTCACACCATCCGCACTCTCTGCACCTGGGGGTACAGAGACTGATTAAGGTATCAAACAACATCGTGGACTCATCCGATTACTATAAAATGTCTATCTGAGTTCATCGAAGACTGACAGATTGTCCGTTTTGTCTCTGGTCTTGTCCTAGAATAGGTTTACAACTAAAATAGCAGTATTCCCTATGTTGTATCAAAATCTTATTTACTTATAAAATTTTCCTCTATTTTATTAATTTTTAACTCAAAATAGTAATTAACAATCTTGTCATCCTGAGGAACAAAGTGACGAAGAAGTTATCCTGCGCGACCGGAGGGAGCAAAGAATCTCACGCTACTGAGTGTTCAGTAAAAAATCAACCCTAGCTGGAAATGTATGTTATGTTTAGAATCGTACTTTTCCAGCAAAATACCGTTATACATTTTTATTAATAGGCGTGAGATTCTTCACTCCTTTCAGTCGTTCAGAATGACAATATAGAGTGATTGATTTAAAAACTGTAAACTTTTGTCCCTTCTCCATCCTCCCGTCTCCTTTTCTCCATTCTCCATTTTCCTGCTCCGATACTCCGATACACTGTCATTATTAAATATTATATTATTTAAGTTGATCTTTGTGTTCTCTGCGTTTAAATTTTGTTTTTCTTCAACCGCGGAAACCACATCCCCACCTCCTGCATATAATTCTCATAATCCCTGCCAAAACGTTTTAACAATAACTTTTCCTCATGACGGCACAGAAAATATAAGAATATATCAGCAACAAGCATCACTGCAAGTGAAGCCAAAGACATACTTAATATGAACATACCCAGATATAACAACACCTCACTCAAATAAATAGGATGCCGTACAACACTAAAAACTCCTTTACGGATCACAGAAGGATTTTCTCTCACCTCACCAAACACAATCATCATACCAGTTAACGCACAATATCCGGAAATAATCAGAATTGCTATACCCAGAGTATTCCGTACCCAGCCAGAAACAAAATGATTTAACTGAGTAGTATAGTTGAGAAAGAAAGAATCAGCTATCCATACTCCGAAAAATATAATTGCAAAGAACAGCTGACCTGCATCTCCTATGCCGTGTTCACCGGTGAGATCTTCCCTCTCCCCCCATCGCTTTTCATGCCGTGATTTTGAGTCTTTCATGAATGCTTCCTTTATTATGATTATTCTGTATTATTACTGACTACTATAAATTAACTATCTGCAACTGTAAATACAAATTGATTTAACATTTTCCATGTAATAATTCATATGGAACTATATGATTTTCAAATTGCTAAAACCAATAACAAACCCCGACTCCGCCTAGAATCGGGGTTTGTTTTAATATATTAAAATTATTTCATCAACAAAAGCTTAACTGTATCTGAAAACTGATCAGTGATAAGTCTGCACAGATACACGCCTGTGGATACAGTTCGACCATATTTATCCCTTCCGTCCCACTGTACACTGTATCTGCCAGCCTCCATCCTTCTGTCAATAAGCTGGGCAATTTCCTGGCCACAAACATTATACACTACCAGGCGTACCTGTACAGCAGCCGGTATCTCAAATGTAATAGTGGTACTGGGATTAAAGGGATTAGGATAATTGGGATGGAGGCAGAACTGATCAGGAATATGATTATGGGGTTGATCCAGTACTTTAGTGCCATATCCTATATAGACCTGATAGTCCTCAACTTCTCCGTCCATCATAAAACCGCAAAATGCTGAGGCTGGTTCCGTACTGAATCGGAAGCGAGCATAGGTAAGTCCCTCAACTGCCTGGTCCGGGACAGTGAATTCCAACACCTGCATTCCTCCAGTCAATTCTCTTAGCGTGAAGACCTGTTCACCGTCATCTCTCCAGTCTCCGTCACCATTGAAATCGATCCAGGCGTTCAGAAATCCGGATCCCGAAGACTGAACTGATAACTCTGATGGTTCTTCCCGAACTAAATCCCCGGAAAAAGAAATACCATTTTCATCATCCAATCCGTCATCATCATCTCCCTGAGCACCCAGATTGGGCTGACCGTCATAATCATCATCCCAGACCTGTCCCAGATAAACAGAAGGATTCTTTAAATGCTGAGCTCCGTTCCACAAAATGGTAGTTCCGTATCCCTCATGCGGAGCATCTCCAAAATCAAAATCTCCCTGAATTTCATCCGTTCCCAGAACAAAGGACATATCACAGAAATCAGTCAAAGGCTCTCCTTCTCTAAACTCATCTCCCGGATTCGGTTCCTCCGGATCATATATGCGAACGGCATCATCATGGAAATAATGCTCCCGGGTAAGCCAGCCCCAGACCAGAGAATCAGGCCTTTCTTCATATACGGCCGCAATACTCAGCCAGTACACGGTGGAATCACCCTCCTGATAAAACCAGTCAGCAGGAGGAATATAATAGGTATATTTAAAACAGGAAACTGCTTTCTTCGCACTGTCCGGTGAATAACAAAACTCATCCCAGCTTTCATATACTTCTGATCTGTTTACCCGATACTCCCTTAGCAAAACACCGGGATGACTCCATCCTTCTGCCTCCTCTCCGGGAACATCAGTCCAGATGCTGATATGAAACTGATGAGGTGTTACAGGCGGGAGAAACAGGCTGTCCCAGTCTGCATAGACACCCCACCAGTGTATCCGGGTGACCGGACGGGGATCATAGCAGAACCAGTCATCTGCAATCAAAGTATCACCATACAATGAAGTCTCTCTCCATCCCCGGTAAAAGATGGTATCATTCTCCCCGGGATAGAGCAGGGGCTGTTGACGCCATTTAATTGCTCCTTCCCCCTCTTCTCCGGTATGCTGATTTCCGAATAATAAGGCTGGAATAAGTCTGAAATCCTGAGATGTGTTTACAGTAACTGAGTGAGTCCCGGGATCAGGGGGCCAGGTCCGAACCCAGCCGGGTTGCTGCACCTCACCCACAGTATAGGTGCCGTCTGCCAGACCGGTAAAGCGGAACTCACCGGAAGCGTTAGTTGTGGTAAAATGATCCGGGATCCCGTCATTATCTTCATCCAGCCATACAGTCCAGCTGGGAAGAGCCGGTTCCGTTGTAGTATCCCAGGCACCGTTTCCGTTAAGATCCTCATATTTATAGCCCCAGATCAGACCACCAGGCGGTTCCGGATCACCGGAAGACTTGATCATCACCTCATGATCTTCTACTTCTCCTGTCTCCTGATGGCCATATTCCTGAAGTCCCCCAGAAAGCCACCCTTTTACAATACGCATGCGAAAATAAGTGGGACCGGATGGAGTGGAGGCTGGAGGTTTATTCCATACTACCTGAACAGGTAAAGGGGTATTTACCGGAGGATAAGGAGGAAGAGCTAAATGATATAAATGAAATTTTTCTTTCCACCATCCCGTCCATTTCCCGTCCCGGTCAAGGTCTATACAAAATGTCATACTATGGTCACAAGTATCCCCAAAAACATAGGAAAACCTGAAACCGCTTTTCTGGCCGGCAATAAAATTGCTGCTGATCAAACCATCTTCATCATCTCTGTCCCCGCTCACATCATCCTCCAGAGCATGAGGATGAGAGATATAAGCTGATTCTGTATCCGGTGCATCATTCAATCCACCAAACCAGGTGCCTCCTCCTATAGTATGACTGGCCTGAGGATAGGAAGAGGGAGCATCACCGTAGTCATATTGAGGAGCTTCTTCCTCTCTATTTCCAAAATAAATTCCTATGCTGATTTCTCCTTTTTTTACAGTTACTGAATTAGTGGTATAAATCTGTGACCAACCTGGCTTTTGCTCTTCACCCACTTTATAGGTGCCGTCCGGCAAACCGGTAAATATAAAATACCCAGCAGCATCTGTCTGAGTATATTGATCACCGGCATCTTCCACCCCGTTCTGATTCGCATCCAGCCAGATTGTCCAGTTGGGCAGTCCGGATTCATCCGAATCCCAGAGTCCATTGCCATTCATATCGTTCCATTTATACCCAAATACCTCCCCCCCTTCTGGTATTGGTTCACCTTCAGTCTTGATCATCAATTCATGATCACAGACCTCACCCGGTCCTCCGTATCCTGAAGGTGATGCAGGTATTGAGGTATCAGTAGAAATACGTAATCGAAATATGGTATTTCCCGGAAGTGTCCCGGGAGCCATTACAATATATGAAACCATCGAAGACCACAAACCAGATCCTAAACTTGTAATTATGTCAAACATTTCTTCGTCAGGATCATCCCAATCCCCATCTTGATTACAATCTATCCAGCCACTAACTTTGAACTCTGTAGGAACACTAACATAAATTAAAAATTGGACGTAACTCTTTTTTCCACTAAGTATTTGATAATTCATAAAACCATTTTCATCATCCCTGCCATCATTGTCATCACCCAAAGCATGGGAATCAGTCTGAGTACCGGACTCAGTATCAGGATAATCATTACCGTCTCCAAACCAGATTGTTCCCGGAGTATGCCAGGCATCAGGATAGGGAGAAGGTGCATCGCCATAGTCATACTCCTGGGCTCCGCTGTAATAATTGCCAAAATCTATATCCTGAACAACCTGACCGGAACTCAGGATCAGTTCATAATAATCATCGGGATTTTGGGGAACTGTCTGGATCCAGTCAGTTTTCTGTACTTCTGCCACTGTATAGGTACCAGCTGACAGTTCGGTAAAACTGTAACTGCCGTCAGCTACAGTGGTGATATTTTTCTCTCCCGTATCCAGGGTTCCATTTGTGTTGGCATCAAGATATATGGTCCATCCCGGCAAACCCGATTCTCCTGTATCTCTTTGACCGTTGTTATTGCTGTCATTGAATTTCATCCCCCGAATTTCACAGTCATCACTGGTACTGCCCCGTACAGTTACCGTAACTTTAGCCTGATCCGTTCCCCCTTTTCCGTCACTGATGGTATAATTGAAATTGTCCGTTCCCGTAAAACCGGAAGCAGGTGTATACCTAACCTGATTTCCGCTTTTTACAGTTGTTCCGTGTCCGGGTGAAGCCACACTCTGCAGACTTATGGCATCTCCGTCCGGATCAGAATCATTCCCTAAAACTTTAATTTTCACTGCTGTGTTCTTTGCAGTAGTGACATTATCATTAACCGCATTGGGAGGATTATTGGAACTCCCCTCCGGTTTTTCCCAGAATATATTACCGGTTAAATTCTGATCTCCTATCGGCTCGATCTCTGTGGTATACTTAATTTTATTATTATTTATTTTCGATCCACCCGGAGAAGTTGCATCAAGTGATGTATAACCGGAAGGCTGGGACTCGACTATAGTATACATCTCAAATCCCCCCTGGAAAGAAAGTTCATAATATCCGGAGCTGTTAGTCTTTTGACTGGTAATCTTTTGACCAAGACTATTTGGCTCCATAGAACCATATAAAGTGACTGTTACACCTGTAATAGCAGTAGCTTTAGTCCAATTTCCAACATCCGATTGTTTACTTACCCAAAAAACCCGTCCCTGGAATTTATATTGGGCCAGCAGATTAGAGGCATTTAAACTTATAGAAAGTAATATGATAATACAGTAAACAAAAAAAGAATATTTCTGATTTATCTTAAGCTTCATAATAAAACCCCCCTTGTATAAAAATAAATGGTATCTCCCACGAAAAACACGAAAGACACGAAGATATTTATTCTAAAATTTTAAAATAAATAATACTATCTTCGTGCTCTTCGTGAACTTCGTGGTTTAATAATTCTTTCTCTCAGTGATAAGAATATTTCTGAATTGTCGAAAAACAAAACATCATTATTTCAGCAACATCATTTTTTTAACCTGTACAAACGTATCTGTTTTTATACAGTACAAATATACCCCTGAAGGTAGATTATCAGCTTTAAACTGAATGTTATGATACCCTTTTCCCATCTTTTCGTGAACTAAAGTCGTTATTTTCTGGCCTGATATACTGTACACTTCAAGCTCTACGTATGAATCCAAAGGTAAACTAAAACCTATAGTAGTCTGCGGATTAAAAGGATTGGGAGAATTCTGATAGAGTTTGAATTCCTGGGGTAATTGCTCTGAATTCTGATCCTGTACTAAAGTCTGCATTGCCTGAGAAAATTCAGAAGTATTACCTTCACTGTCAGTCGCAGTTGCAGTAATATTCAACTCTTCAGGGAGTTCACCGCTGAAATTAAAATTGCCGGAACCATCTGCAGTAACTGAACCCAGGAACATTGCTCCCTGGTCGTTTTCATCAGCAAAAATTTCTACAGTTGAGTTAGCAGGTGCAGTACCGGAAACTGAATTCTGAGTAATACTTGTAATATCGGGGGGTGTCAATTCATTATTTCCGCCCATTTCATTACTGATACCACCCCATAAATTTCCAAAAATACTATTACAGCTTATAGTATTGTAAAGAGTCTGGGCTCCATATATTTTAACCCCATATACAGAATTATGAGCAATAGTATTACCCTCAATTCGATTTTTCTGGTCACCAATGCTTATTCCACAGGAACTGTTACCAAGTGCATTTTCCGGCTGTTCAAAATTACATCCAATACCATTATTTGCAATCATATTTCCGCTTCCGTCAATAATATAAATCCCATCATGACCATTGCCACCTATATAGTTGTCAAATATCTCATTACTGTCACTTTCACTCATCATAAACATACCATATTGATGATTTCCCAAGGTATCATCCTTGGTTCTATTCAATCCAATAACATTACCAATAATAATATTGTGAGATGCTTCTACCATGTACATTCCATGCATTGTATTGCCGGAAATTACATTTGGTACAGTATCCAAAGGACTAATAATAATTCCTCTGGAGGTATTTATATTAACACCAATCTGATTACCGGCTGGTTCAGAACCATCCGATGATACACCTATATAGCAGCCGGAAATTCTGCCTCCCTCAGTTAAACTAACCTTGATCCCATCTCCACTGAAATTTACAATACCCAGGCCCAATATTTCTGCTCCGGACGCAGAAATATTTATTCCGTTAGTATTATTTCCGGCATTACTGCCGTCTAGCATGATCTCTGGACCCGCAGGATTTTTCTCCTGTCCTGCAAAAACAGCCTGGGAGATGCCGTCTATTATCAATCCTTCATCTGAAATACCAGGTAAGGCAGTGTTAGGAGTAATTGTCCACACACCTGTACCGGCATTATATCCGGCATCTTCAGCAGGAATATTAAATGTTATGGAATCCGGACCAGCGTTACTGTTTGCCTGAGCAATAGCATCCCGTAAAGAACCCGGACCGGAATCATTGGTATTGGTAACAATTAAGGCACCTCCAGAAGATTCAGCAGCAATGGTAAACACCAGATCACTGACATCAAAGGGATCCCCATCAGCTGCATCAGAAATGATAATACAGCAGTTGTCGGAAGGAGTGTTTGGAACCGTCCACATATAGGAGCCGTCATTATCTGTAGAGGATTCAATCTCGATCTTTGAGGCATTCCCGTCCGTGGAATACTCAATTTTTACCGGATCAGAAAAATTACTGCAGGACCATTGAATTTCCTGTTCTGTACCAATGCCCCAAATTTCACCCCCATTGGGACTCACAACTGTAATTGATTCTGTAGTAGCCGATCCTGCCGTTAAAGTCAACTGAGCATAAGCCCCGGAACCAAAATTACCATTCCCCTGGGTATAGGTTGCTGTGGCAGTATATTCCTTATCAGCACTCTGCTCCCAGATCTTAAAAGTCATTGCTTCTCCGGTCTTATACCCATCCACTTCTGTAGTCTGACTGTCATCGATCCAGGCTGTAAGGGCCAAAGGAGTAGTGCCGTCCCACACAGAAGCTCCCACACACAGATCTGACGGAGTGAATACACCGATCTCATCTCCGTTTGCCAAGGTGCTTCCATTCAGAGTCGCAGCATCAATCACAATACTGTAGCTGTCTCCTGTATTAGAGGTAAAGGTAAAATGCTGGGTTTGGGCTAAAAGCATTACTGGTATAATCAACCCTGTTAATACAAACATTATAATTTTTTTCATTATTAATCCCTCCTTTTAAAATCAAATACAGTATTAAAATCTTTAATTTTGTTTGATCAAATAAAAATATTCATATTTAAGAGTATCCGGAGCATTCATGTACAGATAATACCCTTCTCCCGGTCTCATAGTGCCTAAGGTGTTAACAGAATTTGGAATAAAAAACTCTCCGTCATCATTTTTTATAATTACCAGGTCTGGTAACATATAATCTAATGCTCCTTCCACAGTGACCTCTCTGTCCATTAAATAACTTATAAAATTCCACCCTGCATCCAGAATAATGGGAGTTGTTACTGAGACCTGCTCTCCAGTTATGGAAAATTCCTCTTGTGCTGAAGTATATACTTTATATCCTTCTGTTAGATCAATCTGACCAATGGTGTTCACTGAACCCGGAATATAAAACTCCCCATCGCCGTTCACTGCAATGACCAGATTGGAAAAATTCTCCATAACTTTATCAATTGATAGATCAGTCGGCTGAACATTAAATGATATCCAGTTCCATCCTTGATCCAGAGACATGCTCAATGTATCAGAATTACTGCCTGAGCTCATAACAGCAAAGTCAGAAAAATGAGTCACTTCACCGCAAATAGAATCTTTAACCACATTCACCGAAGTGGTAATATCATTCCAGGGGCCGGAAGGACTCTCATAAACCTGAAGCTTCAGAGCTGATTCCTGAGCCTGAGTCATTCCAGTATCATCATAATGAATGCAGATTTTAGCTTTCCCGGAAAAAGTAGCGGTGGTGCTGATATCATAGTACACTGGTGAAGCTGAGGGTACTATACTTAATCCGCCGGGAGGTGCCGGACCGGATACTTTTGTATTCAGGGTTGTGTTCCCGGCTCCAGTTACATTGTCAAAGGTTACATGTACATCATTGCTCAAAGATACTTTAACATTATTTCCGGTTTGAGTATTGGTGCCTCCTGCTGATGAAATAGTAAACACAGAACTACTTACATCTGAAATGTCCGGTGGTAAGGTCACGGTAACCCGTATAAGACATTGGGTGGAGGGAGTATTAGGAACAGTCCAGGCATATGATCCTGATAAACCGATATTGGTTTTATAATTAATAAACGTATAGTTAGCTCCGTTATCAGTGGAATACTCCATTTTTACATCATAATTATCAATTCCCTGGCCATGCCACACAATATAATGGGTTGTTCCTGCAGCCCAGTCCTCTCCCCCATCCGGTACATCAAGCTCAATAAAAGCATCAATGGTAAAAACAGCATCACTGATATCCGAAGGACTGCCGTCTGCAGCATCAGATATGCGTACAAGACATTGAGAAGAAAAATCCTGAGGTACAGTCCATTCATAGGAACCGTCATTAGCAGTACTGCTGATAATGGTTGAATATGAATATCCATTATCCGTAGAATATTCTATTTTCACCGGATCATTAAATTTACTGGTATGCCAGGTTATATAGTGTTTTGTCCCAGCATACCAGGTTTCTTTCCCATTAGGAATATCAACAGTTATACTTTCTGAAGTTTGAGAGGTTATTGCCTGGATCGCATCAATATAAACACCTCCTTCATACAATCCAGCTATATGACCCCAGATTTTAATAAAAATTTCATTTACTGTATAATCTGAAGATGGAAATGTTGATAATGAAGACCAGTCAAAACTTATACTATTCCAGACTGCATTATTATCTCCATAAGTATCATAGTTTAATTCCTGAGCTGATCCGCTTGTAAAATATCTGTATTGATTCTGACTTTTATCCCAGATTTTCACCTGCAAACTGGCATATACTTTTGAGGGGCCTAAGCAATCCGCAATCTTTACAGTATAACCAGATGCATTTTGCCATCCCTGAATACTGGATAAATCCGGTGAATGAAATATCATTGTCCAGTATTGGCCGGATGAACCGGTTACTCCATGATTCATAGTTATATTACCCAGGGCAAGTGATCCGCATTGAGTTCCTCCGGTAAATTTTCCAGGTGCATAAGGATAATCCACATCACTTTTCCACATATAAAAAAAGTTAGAAGAATAGGGACCATTACCATTCTCATCATAAGCACCATCCATTGTCCATCCCTGTTTAGTTCCATTGTTAAAGTCATATTTTTGGGCTGAAAGTTTCACAAAACTTCCTATAAAAAAAACAAATACAACAGTAAAATAAAGTGATTTTAATTTCATAATTATATCTCCTTATATAAAACATCAAATGAAAGAAAAATTTATATCTAATACTCTATACATAATTACGAGCGGAATTATAATATTACATAAAAAAATTTTGATTTTTTATTCTCTATTATTTATATTTAATAATAAAAAAAATAAAATTATGTAATCCCAGCTAATCATTCGTAAATAATATAGAAGTAAAAATACATGAAAAAGGAAGACTCAAAACATTCCTTTGATATTAACACGAACTATTGGATTGAACAATATATTCAGAATGGTAATAAGGAACTATTAGGAAAGATCTATGAACACTATAAACAGCAACTCTTTTCCCACTGCTTAAGGATAATGCATAACCAAGAAGAGGCTAATGATATGACCAGTGATGCTTTTATAAAAGCATTTGAAAATATTCATACATTCAATCCGAATAAACCTTTTTATCCCTGGCTTTGTAAAATCGCAACCAATGTATGCATTGACCGGATTCGTAGGAAAAAAGCCATAACTTTCAAATCTTTTAATGAAAATACGGACACGGTCAAAACAGAATCAACTGCTACTGATATAATACGAAAAGAAATGACCCATAAAATAAAAAAAATAATAAATAACTTAAAAAAACCCCAAAAAAGATGCTTTTGTTTATTTTACATTCATCAGAAATCATATAAACAGATATCAGAAATAACTGGCTTTTCCTATAATCAGGTACGTTCTCATATTCAAAACGGAAAAAGAAAATTTAAATCAGCTATGAAACATAAAAATATTGTATGATATATAAAAAGAATATAAAATGAATAATAAAAAGAATCAGCATATGGATCAATATAAGTACTATTTTAAACATTTACAGTATGAAAATACTAAATACTGTCCCCATGCCGAATTATTGCAAGAGTATGTCAATAATACCCTTTCTAAAAGAAAAACAAAAAAAATTGAAGAACATCTAAATTTCTGCCCCTTTTGTTTAGAGGCGGTCCAGAGTTTACTTTCTTCTCAAGAGATAAAACAACAAAAACAGGAACCTTTAAAAAATTGGAATACAATTGAAAAAAAACTGGATAATACATTCTATACTGCTTTAGATTCCTTAAAGAGTAACAAACAAGAATCTAAAAAAATTTTTTACAGAAAGAGTTATTTTAACTTTATTAAAGAAAAATTGCAGGAATTGATTAATAACTTAATTCCAAGAAAAGTCTTAGCTTATGCTGGTTCCCTAGCGGTTATTCTTATAATCTGTATTTATTCCATTGCTTTTTTCAGCCGTTCAGATAATTTTTATTTAGCAGAGATTGAACCTGAAAAACAGAATATTTTCAGGACCCGAATTAAATCTGACTCTTTTTTGGCAAAAGGAATACAATCATTTAATCAGAAAAACTACATCGAAGCAATCGAACAATTTAATAAATTTCTAGAAAAAAATCCTGAAAATTATACAGCAAACTATTTTACTGGCCTTTCTTATCTTCTATTAGCAAAAAAGGGACTTCCAGGCTTATCATATACCTATGATTCGATTAAAGTAAACGCAGGAATCGACTTTCTAAAACTGGCTGTACAACATTCTGATGAAAATAAATTTTATCTGGAGGATTGTTACTGGTATTTAGGTAAAGCCTATCTTATGAAGGAAAATGTATCTGAATCCCGAAAATTCTTTAAACAAATAGTAAATTTACCTCATCCTCATCTGATGAGAAAAGACGAAGCTCGGGAAATTGTATCAAAATTAAAATAATGTTATCTTCCAATCAATACAAATGGAGCCCAGTAAAAAGCATCCTGCTTGATATCACTTGATTTAATGAGATCAATTTTGGCTTTCTGCAGAGCTCTATTCTCACTGGATCCTTTATTAAGATACTGATAAAACGTATCCATTAAAACCGCTGTTGATCTATCTTCCACGGGCCAGAGACTGACAACCAGCGAAGGAACCCCTGCATACAGAAATGCCCTGGTTATCCCCATCAATCCTTCCCCCCGCTTCAGCTCACCCATACCGGTATTGCAGCCGCTGAGAACCACCATATCTGCGTTCAGCTTCATATTATAAATTTCATAGGTTTGTAAAAGGCCATCTTCGGATTCATTGCCGGCCTGAGATAACACTATTTTTGAGTACATGGGCTGGGAATCATCAACCAGAAAGTGGGTTGCCAGATGGATTATATTAAAATCAGACGCAATTTGTTTAAACCGTTCTTCATTTGCCTGTTTTCCCGTATATACAGTAGAATTCCTGAAATTTTCTGCTATCTTAATAACCTCTTTTTCTGCCTCAGGAAGTGGTAGAAAATTGTCTCCTCTGAAAACAGCCCGGTACTTGACAATACCGACCAGCTGATCCCAGAAACTTTTTTTCTTTTCTGATCTAAAATCAGGATTGCCCATAGCTAAGAGGCTGTGTCTTGCCCTGTTTTTGGTTCTTAAATCAGGATTAAGTAAACTGGCAGAGGGAGCATAAGAGATAGCATAATCTTCAATTAAATAGGTCACTTCACCCTCTTGTAAATCTGTTACCAGAATTTCAAAGGGGAAATAATGAAGTATATCATCAGGAACAATTATAAGTTCCTGTGTATTGTCTAAGCATGCTGCTGCCGGAGTTTTCAGTAAATCCTTATATAATTGATTAAGTAAATCCAATCGTATATTTGCCCAGCGGTGATCCACTTTGGTTTCTATGACTTGTTTTTGTTTATTAAAAATCGGACTAACTGCTGCCAATCTGTTTCCCAGATCGCTTTTGGATATATTTATTGTAATAAATTCCTGTTCTGTTTTGGTAATTATCCACATAAAAATACCCTCATCCCCGACAAAATACTCTATCAAAACCTGCTTCTCATTCAACAGTTTTTGTTGTACATCATTGATAGTGTATATAACCGGATTGGTTAAGGTATAATAATGAGGGAATTTTTTACCAAGATAATCTAATATTTTTTCTTTTTTTCTTTTCAGATCTTCTAACTGCTCCTCTGATTTTATAATAAAAAGTTTATCCTGTGCTTCAAGTGATTTATTTAATTCATAAGATAATTCCTGATATTTCTTTTCTATATCATACTCACAGGTAATTAATTCCTGTTGTATACTATCCGGTATTTCAGAGAGATTCTGAAAAATTTTACCCTGATACATTATATCTAACAATGATCGTGCTTTTGCTTTCTCGGCAATATAAAATGATCTGGAATCATACTTCTCCTCAGGGTATTTTACATGTAAAGCAGAGCATACATCAATTGCCTGATCATACACATCAATATTATGAACTAAAAATCCGGTTTTAAATTTTTCTGTAGAAACAGTACTCCTCATTTCTTCAAACTGTTTAATTGCCTGTTCGGCATAAAAAAATGATTTTTTGAAATTATTTTGCTGAAAACAGGAAACCGACAATCCCATACTGGCTTCCATAATATCAACATGCTGATTTATACTTTTTGCGATCTTAAGAGACTCTGAAAAATGATGGAAAGCTGCAGTATATTGCTCCATATTCATATGTAAATCACCTAACTTGACATGAATGCTGGCAATAATTGCTTGATTACCCAGGTCTTGAGCTATTTTCATTGCTTCCCTAATAGAATTTTCAGCTTTATTGTAATCATCCAAACTTATATATACATCTCCAATGTTTCCCAGAAAAATAGATTCAGATTTTTTATCCTGTACTTGTTTGGAAATAACCACTGCTTGATTAAATAATTCTAAGGCTTTATTATAATCTCCTCTAAAAGCATAAATTGTACCAATATTATTAAAATGAGTGGCTACATCCACTTTATTACCTGTCTCTCGTGATAAAGCCAAAGCCTGATTATAATAATCCAGAGCTTTATCTATTTCACCCAGTTCACCATAAAGAATTGCCAAATTCCCTATTTGTAAATTCATACCAACTTTATCACCAATTTCTCTGGATATAGATAGTGCTTTTTTTTGACAATCAAGTGCTTTGGTATAATTGCCCATATTCCAGTAATCAAGTCCCATGGTAGTTAAGATTCTTTCTTCCGCCCATTTAAAATCTAAATTCAAGGCAATATCCAAACCTTCTTTACATTTTTCCAATGACTCTGCAAAATTTCCGTAATTCCAGTAGATTAATCCCTGATTCCAGAGAACTAAACTTTTCCCCCTTTGATCACCAATTTTTTCAATAACATGCAAAGCTTTATCAAAATATCTCAAGGCGGTTTTATAATTATTTTTCATATAAAAAACAGCACCAAGATATCGTAAGTAGGATCCCTCCAGTCTCTCATTCTTGATTTCCCGCATCTTTTCTACAGCTTTGTGAAGATACATCAAGGCACTGTCAAGTTCGGAAATATTCATATAAATACTTCCGATGTTGCCCAGCATGCGGCCATATTCTTTTTCATAACCAATTTTCCTGGCAATTTCAAGAGATTTTTTATTATATTTAATTGCTTCAGAAGAATTTCCAAGATAAGAGAAAGCAAGGCCAATATTGCCCAACAGGTTACATTGAAATTCCAGATCTTTTTGTTTCTCTGCTAAATCCAAAGCATATTGTGATATTTCTAAAAGTTTTCTATAGTCTGATTTATTAAAATAAATTACTCCTTTATTATTATAGGCATCCAATAAATCCGGCCTGAGTTCCAGCGCTTTGTCTAAGTTGTGCAAGGCAAGATCCCAATTCCCCTGTAATTGATACAGGTATCCCAGTGCATAATAAGCAGCTGCATTTTCAAGATTCATTTCGATTGTCTTGTTAATAAATTTTAGTGCTTCATCATTATTGCCCACCTTATCCATGGCAATCACATAATTTTTAAATCCTTCGGGATAATTGGAGTTTAATGATATAGCCATGTAGCTGTATTTAACTGCCTGATCATAATTACCCTGGTTGAGATAAATCCAGGCAATTGTATACATTACAAAGGGATTTTCAGGATCAGCCTGATTTAGTATATTAAAATAATGCAAAGCTGTATTCAGTTCATTCTTTTTATTATATACCTGAGCTAGTTTTAAATATGCCCTGGCCATAGAAGGATTATTTTCAATATGCTTTTTCAGAAGGTGAATTGCCTGTTCATATTGTTTAGATCCAATCAAGAGAAGGGATTTCCTGTATTGTGTTGACAGTATTGAATTGTTATCAGAAATTTGAGAAGCGGCAGAAGAGAATAATAAGGTTATAAAAATAACTGTAGGAAAAATAATACCGGATAACGAGTTTGTTTTAAAAATAGTTTTCATAGAGATACTCTCCCTGTTATTCTTATGAAAAATTTTTAAAATTCGGATTCGTTTTAACCGGTAATTCTATGATGGCTTTTACTTCTAATATGTATACTTAATAGATGAATTAATCCGAAAAGTGATCTTAAAATGAAATATAAAGTAAAAATACTACAAGTACAAGAAAATTATTTTCTTTTCTCTGATCTCCTTGAATAAAAAGAATTGATTTGTTATATTGAAAAATACAGCTTGTTTATATACTATGAAAGTACCTAACAGCATAAATTATAATACAAAGACATGCTTGAAATAGTAGAGTTAATAATCATTATTGATACCATTAATCGTTTTAATGATTAGTAATATTTAAAAGGTAATGACATGAACAACTTCCAAGAAAAATCTAACTTTATCTGGCAAATAGCAGACGACATCCTGCGTGGTACGTTTAAACAGCATGAATATGGAGATGTGATTTTACCTTTTGTTGTTTTAAGAAGGCTGGATTGTGTTCATGAGAAATGCAAAGACGAAGTTATTGCTACCTATAATAAATTCAAAGACAAGCTTCCTGATCCCTCTCAGGTTCTCCTTAAAGCGACAGGAGGACTTAATTATTTTAATACCTCAAAGTTTGATCTTAAACGCCTTTCTCAGGATGCTGCAAATATTGAAATAAATTTTAATAATTATCTCAATGGATACAGTGAAAATGTAAGGGAAATCATTGACAATTTTCAATTGGAAAAAATTATTACTCGTCTGGTGAAAAATAATTTACTCTTTATGTTGATAGACCGTTTTACTGAAATAGATTTGCATCCAGATAAGGTGACTAATCATGAAATGGGATATATTTTTGAAGAACTCTTAAGACGGTTCTCGGAAATGTCCAATGAAACTGCAGGAGAACACTATACTCCCCGTGAGGTGATCTGGCTGATGGTGAATTTACTCTTTTCAGAACATAAACAGGAACTCAAGGGAAAAGGGATCATTCGAACGGTATTTGACCCTGCCTGCGGAACCGGCGGTATGCTCACCATCGCCAAGGAACATATTTTAAAAGAGATAAATCCTGTAATGGATGTGGTTCTTTTCGGCCAGGAACTGAATGAACAGACGTATGCTATCGCTAAATCAGATTTACTGGTAACCGGTGAAGAAGCAGGAAATATACGATTAGGTTCTAGTTTCAGTAATGATGAATTCAAAGGTGAAAAATATAACTTTATGCTCAGCAATCCCCCTTTTGGGGTAAGCTGGAAAAAGGAACAGGATTTTATTAAAAATGAAGCTAATGATCCCTATGGACGATTTCATGCCGGTACTCCCCGTGTAAGTGACGGTGCATTACTTTTCTTACAGCATATGATCTCGAAAATGGAATCCAGCGGCAGCCGTATTGCCATTATTTTTAATGGATCACCTCTGTTTACCGGTGATGCCGGATCCGGTGAAAGCGATATCCGGAAATGGATAATTGAACATGACTGGCTGGAAGCCATTGTGGCCCTGCCGAAAGAACTTTTTTACAACACCGGCATTGCTACCTATATCTGGATTGTGACTAACCGTAAACCTGACAAACGAAAAGGCAAAGTTCAATTAATAAATGCTTTGGATTTTTACAAAAAGATGCGGAAAAGCCTGGGCAATAAACGAAATTACATACCGGATGATAAAATTCAGGAAATTACTGATATTTATGAAAAGTTTAAAAAAGGAGAATTCTGCAAAATTTATGATAATGAGGATTTTGGGTATACCAAAGTAACTGTAGAAAGACCTTTGAAGGAAAACGGAAACGTTGTTACTGACAAAAAAGGCAATCCTAAACCAGATACCTCACTCCGTGATTATGAAAAAATACCCTTAAAAAATGATATTGATACTTATTTTGATAAAGAAGTCAAACCTCACGTACCTGATGCCTGGATGGATAGAAGTAAAGATAAAGTTGGATATGAAATCAATTTTACCAAGTATTTTTACAAATATACACCCTTGCGACCCCTGGATGAGATTAAAAAGGATATTTTAAAGATCGAAAAGGAAACGGAAGGGTTGTTGAAGGAGATTTTAGAGTGAATGCGTTGTCAGAAAAATCAAAAACTGATTTCCGGAGAGATCGAATTACTATAAAATCAATTTGGAGAAATTGTCCCAAGTTGGTCCCAAGTCTGTCTTATGTGATACGGAACATATAAATTCTCGAAAAGGTATGGATATATTCCTATTTACTAACACTATCATCAAAAAAATGCTTATATATGAACTGAGTATTGCAAAATTAAAAAAAAATGTCTTGAACCTTGATATAGAGGATTATAGGATTACATGATTAAAGAAAAACCATGGTAGAATAATATTGTTTAATTATACCATAAAAAAAATCATTATTAAAGGAAAACACATTAACCGTGTAAGCGACAATTATGAAGTTTAAAGAGTTGACTCATAATATTATTGGCTGTGCCATGCAAGTCCACAAAACTCTTGGCAATGGTTTTCAGGAGGTAATTTATCAACGAGCATTAGCCATTGAATTTAAATATAACGGAATTGATTTTGAACGAGAAAAAGAAATGAAAATACACTACCGCGAACTTGAAATTGGTACGCGAAGAGTTGATTTTTTTATTGAAAATAAAATAATGGTAGAACTAAAAGCAATAACAAATCTTGAAGATGTTCACCTTGCACAAGCAATGAATTATCTGGAAGCATATAACATGGAAATAGGACTACTGATAAATTTTGGTACAAAAAGTTTGCAATTCAAACGAATACACAACAATAAACTGTTAAAATCAAAAAATCAGGGAATCAGGTAAATCAAGAATAATCATGGTTCAGACAATGAGATACCCTAAATACAAAAACTCAGGTGTTGAATGGATTGGTGAAATTCCAGAGCATTGGGAAATTTGTGGGATGACAAAGTACTTAGAGTCAATAGTTGATTATCGTGGCAAAACACCTGAAAAAACCGAAGATGGTATCTTTTTAGTTACGGCAAGAAACATAAAGAATGGTGTCATTAATTATAAATTATCACAAGAATATATTAATCCCTCTCATTACGACAAAGTTATGTCACGTGGTAAACCACAAATCGGCGATGTATTATTCACTACTGAAGCTCCACTTGGTGAAACTGCTAATGTTGATAGAGAGGAAATTGCATTAGCACAAAGAATTATTAAATTTAGAGGTAAAAAGAATATTTTAAATAATTATTTTTTGAAATATTGGATAATGAGTCACAATTTTCAGAATGATCTTCAAAGTTATGCAACTGGTTCTACCGCACTAGGGATAAAAGCCAATAAATTAAATTATCTTAAAATAATACTACCATCAAATACCGAACAAAC
>JAWODZ010000007.1:0-9598 GCA_046483025.1 bacterium | reverse complement strand
AAGACAAGGACATGAAGTAAAAATCATTTCGAAATACCGTCCTTTTAATTATGAAGATTTTTTAAAAATATACCCCATAGAACTTACGATGTGGGGGAAATATATTTTGCCTGATATTCCACAATTCAGGAGAAATCCTTTTAAATTGCTATCAAGGGTTCTTCACCGGATGCTTTCATGGATTCTCATGTATCCTGTAATTCTGGATATGTTTAAGGTAAAAAGGAAACTCCGTACAGAACCACCCTGTGATCTTCTGATTTCCTTTGCAGTTCCATATCCGGTTCACTGGGGTGTGGCATGGGCAAGAAAAAGGAAAAATCCAATAGCAACCAAATGGATAGCTGATTGTGGTGACCCGTTTATGGGTAATACGCTGGATACATTTAAGCCTCCATTCTATTTTAAGTATTTTGAAAAATGGTTTTTCAGAAAAGCAGATTTAATTACTATCCCGATTGATACAGCAATTAGCGGTTATTATTCTGAATTCCATTCTAAAATAAGGACAATTCCACAAGGATTCGATTTTGACCTTGATAATAAAGCTAGCGACTATGAATTAAACCATGTACCGACATTTGCATATGCAGGAGGATTCCTTCCTGGGGCCAGGGATCCAAAAGAATTAATGGAATTTCTGGTTAAAATTAATGTTTCTTTCAAGTTTTTAGTTTTTACAAAGGATCCGTCGATGATAGAATCATATAAGGAGTTCCTCAGAGATCGTTTAGTAGTTTCTGATTTTATTCCAAGAGAGGAACTACTTAAAATTTTGTCGAAGATGGATTTTTTGATAAATTTTGATAATAACACAACATTGAACAGTCCGAGTAAATTGATCGACTATGCTATAGTAGGGAGACCAGTCTTCAATATAACAAGAACATTCGACCATAGTAAATTTGAAAGATTCTTAAAGGGAGATTATAGAGGACGAATGGACATTCCTGATCTTGAAAGATATCATATTAAAAATGTAACTAATAATTTTTTTAAACTTCTTTCTGAATTAAAATGAAATGGAGTTAACAAACGTTAAATCATCATATCTCCCATCAATTTCTAACAGTAAATACTACCTTTTAATTTTTATTATCTGGCCATTTCTTGCATTTATTACCGCCATCTTAAACTATCGGCAAAGTGAGGCAAAGAAAGTTGTCTATTTTTTTATCATTTATTATGGACTAACATTTATTATTGCCAACCAGGGTGTTGATGCATACAGGTATGCTCTCCAAATGAAGGAGAACGCATTTTTGCCTTTCTCTGATTTTTACGAAATAGTGGCAGGATTGTATGCTACAGATACATCTGTAGATATTATTGAACCTTTGATTTCTTTTATTGTATCGCGTTTCACAACACATCATGCCTTTTTATTCGCTGCATATGCAGCTGTTTTTGGATATTTTTACCTGAGATCGATTAATTTAGTATATAACAGGTATATGGACAATCCAAGATATGATTCTCTTATATTCATGGTTTTTTTAATATTTACAATACCTATCACACAAATCAACGGGTTCAGGATGTGGGCAGCTGCATGGATATTCTTTTATGGCGCTTATCACGTTGTTTTATACAGAAGGAAAAAGTTTCTTTTGTTAGCTCTGGCAGCTTCAATGGTACATTGGAGTTTTTTGATTCCCAATACACTATTGGTTATATATTTTTTTGCAGGTAACCGTAATATGATATACCTAATTCTGGCAATCGTAACATTCTTTCTTCCCCAAATTATAAGTCCATTTTTAGAATCCATATCAATGAGTCTTGGAGGACCTATTCAAGCACGATACGAAGGTTATACCAGTGAGGCTTATATGATTGCAAGGCAAGAAGAAATGGCCACTGCCAGTTGGTATGTAAATGCCGGAAATAATCTTATCTACTATTACTTGATCCTTGCAGTCATCATTATGCAATTATTCCACCGCAATAAAATAAAAAAGACTGAAGATCAAAATCTCTTTAGTTTCATTTTATTGCTCATTTCATTAGTGAATCTTGGTAACCAGATACCATCTTTTGGAAACCGTTTTCAAATTGTAACTCTTCTATTTCTGACATTATATGTTTTCCTCTATTTTAATAAATTAGAATCGAAAAGTATCCACTACCTTGCATTGATAGCAATTTTCCCTATTTTATTATACACAGCATTAATCTTTCGCATAAGTGCAGAGAGTATCAATATGTGGATATTCGCACCTGGTTTTGGGACTCCTTTTTTGGCAGATGGCTTTTCCCTTGGAGATTTATTGTTTTGATTAGATCCAATTCAGCTTGATGCTAAAAGATATCCAGAGAATGATTGTAAACCTACCAGGATGGCATACTGGTCGAAAGATAATTGTGATGGATTCGGATGACTGGGGAAGTATTGGATTACCCTCTATAGAAGTGTTCAATCAGTTAAGTAGATCAGGATTTAGAATTGAAAATAATCCATATCTGAAATATGATTCCCTGGCGAGTGAGGATGACTTAACAGCATTATTTGACATACTTAGGAAATTCAAGGATAAAAACGGACAATCTCCAGTACTTACGGCGAATACTGTAGTAGCGAATCCAGATTTCATTAAGATAAAAGATACTGATTTCAGGGAATACCATTACGAGCTTTTTACTGATTCGTTAAAAAGATATCCAAAACATTCCGGGTCCTTTAATCTATGGAAGCAAGGTATGAAAGATTTACTTTTCTATCCCCAGTTTCATGCAAGGGAGCATCTGAATGTGGATTATTGGATGAAAGCATTGCAAGCAGGACATAAGCAGATCAGTCTTGGTTTTAACCATGGATTTTATATTTTGGATAATGCAACACATCCAGATATTGAACATTCATGCACTTCAGCTCATTACCCCAAGAGCATAAATGAACATGATCAAATTACAAAGGCTATCGAAGATGGATTGGAAATTTTCAAAAGGATTTTTGGATATCCATCCAGATCATTCACCGGGACAGGATATATATGGAGTAGTAAAATAGAACCAATGTTAAGTAATAATGATGTAAAGTTTTTAAAGAGCATTTTTATACAGCGGGATCCTATTATCGGAACCCAAAAGTTAAAGAAAAGGTATCATTATACAGGTAAAAGAAATAATTGGAACTTGATTCATTTGGTGCGGAATGCTTTTTTTGAACCTGGTTTGTCAAATATTAAGGATAAAAGTGTTGTGGATTGCCTGGAGAGAATAGACACAGCTTTTTCTTGCCGCAAGCCTGCTATCATTGCTACGCACAGGATAAATTACATAGGTTATATTGATGAGAAGTTCCGTTATGAAAATTTACGACTACTGGCTGAATTATTAGGCCAGATCTTAAAAAAGTATCCTGACGTGGAGTTTCTCAATTCTGATGAATTAGGAAATTTGGTACGAAAAGGATGATTACACAGATTTTATCAATAAAACCGGTTTTTTACGGGTTAAGTTCAGGATAATAAGCTAATTAAGATAATGATGCTGTATGTTTTGCATGCAATGGGGATGGAATCCTCGAAATATGGAGGCCTAGAAAGGTTCATGATTCATCTGGCTGAAAACCTGAAGAATGAAAATATGGGATTGATAATCATTTACAATACCACACCCTGGTCAGAAGAATATATAAAAGACCTGCGGCAGGCAGGAGTATTGCTTGTTATTTCACATGCAATGAAACCTGTCTCGTACATGAAGACCTTGTTTAGTATTTTTCGCCAGTACAAACCGGTAATTGTGCATACACACTTTCAAGACTATTTTTCAATTTTCTTTTCTAGGTTATTTGGCTGCAAGCATGTCTTTTCCTCTATACATAACATGCTTATAGATAACAACTTAAGGTATATTGAGAATTTAGGAGAATTGACACTTAGAAAAAGGTTGCAGAAGTATTGGGTCTTTAATTTAACCAGCCGTGTTTTTCCCGTTTCAGACGCTGTTCGAATACAATATGTCAGTCTGTTTCCCAGGATAAAAAAAAAGATTATAACATTTTATCTGGGTGTATTGCCTAATAATAATCTGCCTACAGCAAGTCGAAAAGCATTAAATATTCCAGACGATCAAATACTTATAGGAACAATTGGATTCAATTCACGTGTAAAGGGTTTAGATGTTTTATTCGAAGCATTATCGATATTAAAACATAATCACAAATTTGAGGATTTCATTCTGATACAGATTGGGATTGATATATCAGACTCCATCAATCAAAAATTTATTAATGATGCTAAAGAAAAATCCATTGATGGTAATATTAAGTGGATGGGAATCAGGAATAATGTGAATGAATTTTTACCAGGGCTAGATATTTATTGTCAACCTTCTCGCTCCGAAGCACTTGGATTATCAGTGCTTGAAGCTGGAATGGCTGGACTTCCGGTTGTAGGATCTAAAGTAGGAGGTATTCCTGAAATCGTAAAGGATGGTGAAAATGGATTTCTTTTTGAGTCAGAAAATGCTGGAGGTCTTGCTGGAAAATTATTCAAGTTGGCTAAGGATAGTGAATTAAGGAAGATTATGGGGGATCGAATGAAGAAAAGTGTCATAGAACGATTCAATATTAATACTCAGGCCAAAGAGCTTACTGAGATATATAAGAATCAAATTTTAAAAGGATTGTAATTGTCTCTGTCGACAATTAAATGAGAGCAGTAAAAATTTTGGTTGCAGGCGATTTTTGCCCCGAGTTCAGACCGCAGGAATTGCAGATACAAAATCTCCCAGAGTTGGTCTTTAATAACTTCTTAGAAGAACTGAAAGATAATGATCTGAATGTGATTGATCTTGAATGTCCCTTAATGGAATCTGGAAAACCTATCCGGAAATCAGGTCCTAACATTTTTGCTTTACCAATAAATATAGAATTATTGAAGTTTGGAAGAATCGGACTTGTTGCAATGGCTAATAATCACATTGGTGATTATGGGGCAGAAGGAATAATAGATACAATGAATCTCTGTCATAAAAATGGAATTGCAACTGTTGGAGTAGGCAGAAATATCTCTGAAGCCAGACAACCATATATTGCCAATTTAAAGGGAAGACGTGTTGCATTCATTAATATTACAGAGAATGAATGGTCCAATACACATGGTGAAATGCCCGGTGCAAATCCTCTGGATCTTATAGATAACCAGAAGGATATCAAACAGGCCAGACGAGAAGCAGATCATGTTATTGTTGTTTTTCATGGTGGTAATGAATTTTATGAGCTTCCAAGTCCGCGAATCAAAAAGGTTTTGCATTACTTTGCAGATTCAGGGGCTACAGCTATAATTTCGCATCACACACATGTTTCAAGCGGATATGAGGTTTATAATAATGTACCGATTTTCTACAGTACTGGTAATTTTTGTTATGATTCAATAGATGCACCTTTGCCTCACTGGCATTATGGGTATGCAGTAAAGTTAATACTTAGTTCCAAAGTTGATTTTGAAATCATACCATTTGAACAAAATCTAACAAAGCCCGGAATACATTTACTTCAAGGAGACAGGAAGAAACAATTCTTTGGGCGGCTTGATGGTCTTAATTCCATTATCAACAATGATCAATTACTCGCATCAAGATTTGAAGAATTTTGTGCTGAAAATGCTTATCGTTATGACTTGCTTTTCGAACCTTACAGGAATAGGATTTTGGCCTATCTTCGAAAAAGAAGGTTGTTACCGTCTTTAATGTCTAAAAGGAAAAAAAGACTATTCCTGAATATCATCAGGTGCGAGTCACACCGTGATATGTTGCTTGAATACCTTGGAAGCCTAAAATCGGTTATTTAGTTAATAACTATGTTGGTAAAAATACTTCAATCAGCTTAATAACAATAGTATAATATACTATATTCATCGTTATAAGCATAATAACGATGTCATATATAGTAGAACAGACAATTAAAGGCCGCATATATCTCTACAAGGTCGATAGTTACTGGGATAAAGACAAAAAGCAAGCCAGGCAGAAACGCACTTATATAGGTCCAAAAGATGCAAAGAAAAAGCCTTCTATTAAACAAATCCATAGTAACATCATTCATAAAAGTTATGGGAATATTTTCTTGTTGAACTGGATTATGAACAAGATTGGCTTGTACGCTATTGTTAAAGAAAGTTTCCCGAACCATTATGCAGAACTTATTGCCTTCGCATTTTATGAGATCATTGAAGCCAGTCCATTATATCTTTTCCCTTACTGGCATGAAGAACATTATCTTCCGAATACACGCAAAATGGATTCATCGGCAATATCAAAGTTTTGTGATGAAATAGGACGTGATCAACATCAAAGAACAGAATTCCAGGAACAATGGATTGCCCATCTTCAGCCTGTAGATGCTTTATATTATGACATTACTTCAATATCAAGTTATTCGACAAATATTGAATATATTGAATGGGGCTACAATCGTGATAATGAGAATCTTGCCCAATTAAACATGGGAGTGGTTTTTTGCAATAATAAATCTCTGCCAATTTTCTACACCTTATATCCAGGAAGTATTGTTGATGTTAAGACATTAAAAAATTGCGTTACTTATTTGAAAAATTTTGGGCTGCATGAGTTTATGTTTATCCTTGACAGGGGTTTTTTTAGTGCTGCAAATATTTCAGAACTGGATAAAGATCAGGAGAATATCAGTTTTATCCAACCTCTGCCATTTAGCTTGAAGAAAGTCAAAGAACTAATAAAAACACATAAAAAAGAGCTTAATGATATTGGTAGCAATTTTGCTTTTAATAACGAGTTGTTATCGCATGTAAAATCAGAAATCCAGCTTAACGAGCAGTCTTATTCTGCTCACATCTTCCTGAATGAGAAAGCAGAACTTGATCAGAGGCAATTATTTATGAGAAAATTGATCGATATTGAAAACAAAATTATTAAGAACAGACTTTTTTCAAGCCAGAAGGAAGCCCGGATATTTAAGCAGGACAACATCATAAAAGCATATCAGAATTTCTTCAAATGGAACAGATCTTCCGGCATGTTGGAAAGGAATATAAGAAACATAAAAGCCAAGATTTCAAAATTTGGATATTTTATTCTTTCTACAAACAGGGATGATTTAGATAAAGAAACAATATTAGAGAATTACAGGAACAAAGATCAAGTAGAAAAAGTTTTTGATTTATTAAAAAATGAAATAGACGGAGACAGGCTTAGGGTTCATAGTCAGTTCAATGCTGATGCCAGGTTGTTTATAAATTTTCTGGCTCTTATAATTCAATCAGAAATAATAAAAATTATGAGAGCAGAAAAGCTTTTTAAAAGATACACTATGCGGGAATTAATTGCGGAACTGAAAAAGATTAAACTCACAAAATATAACGATGAAGTAATTATAAGTGAAATCTCAAAAAAGCAAAGAAATATATTTGAGGCATTCAAAATTGATCCTGATGAACTTCATAGTTATTAACTCAGTACCGATTTTAGGTGGAAGATACAATAATTAAATTACTGTTTTAATGTGCGGAATCGCCGGATATATTGATATTCAATCTAGTATACGCGAGACTGGAATTATACGAAAAATGCTCCATTTACAAAAGCATCGTGGTCCGAATGATACCGGGATAAATGCATTTAACCTGGAATCCGGAAGAATTTCAGTATTACCCATAAGTGAAACAGTATCAGTTGACAATCATTTTAACGGAGTTCTTGGATTCAACAGGTTAAGTATTCTTGATCTATCTGAGAATGGTAATCAACCAATGCTCGATCCTGATAAGAAGGTAATGCTAACTTTAAACGGTGAGATCTATAATGCGTTTGATTACAGGATAGAGTTGGAACAATGGGGATATAATTTCAAAAGCACCTCTGATACTGAAATAATCCTGGCATTATACATGAAATACGGGTTTCATGGAATGTTGGAGCGACTTAATGGGATGTTTGCTGTCATTATTGTTGATTTTGGACTGAAATGCATGTATATCGTCAGGGATAGGTTTGGTATTAAGCCTATGTATTTCATCAATGAAGGGAACAGATTTGCTTTTTCATCTGAGCTAAAGAGTTTTAGATGTCTTAATGATTTCATGTTTGAACTTGATGAGGAACAAATTGATGAGTTTTTGATATTCAGGAGCAATATAAAGGGAACTCTCTTAAAGGGAATTCAGTCACTTGATCCGGGCCACTATTTAACTTATTCCATGTCTTACGGTCTTAAGGTCAACAAGTATTTCGATATCAATGAGTACACCAGGAATAATTCTTTGAATGGAGCTCTTTCCCTATATGGGGAACAAATGGAGGAATGGCTAAGCAAAAGTGTGAAAAGCCAGCTGATGAGTGATGTCAAACTTGGGTGCCAGCTGTCAGGTGGAGTTGATTCTTCTTTGGTAACCTGGCTGGCTAATAAAAACAGCGATAAAGGTAAATTCGAAGCAGTTTCCATAGTATTCAGTGAACAGCAATACAACGAGGAAAAGTACATCGATCATGTTACGAGGGGGTTGAGTATACCTTCACATAAGTTTTTGCTTGATTCTGATTATTATCTGAATCATATCGAGAAAGCGACATGGCATCTGGAGGTTCCATTAAATCATCCGAATACCGTAGGTATTTATAAACTATCACAATTTGCAAAGCAGTATGTCACTGTATTATTGAGCGGGGAAGGTGCAGATGAGGTTTTCGGAGGTTACAGCCGATTCTATAATATCAATTATCCGTTCAGGTTAAGGAAACTATTACATGAAGTGAAAAGCAACAGGAATGATCTGCAAAGTTTTTTCGACTATTTTGGAATTGCATACAGATCGGTAATGGAAACGGCATTTATGTTGCCCTACCTCGCACAAAAGGTATGGGAAGACTTTGATAAGCTTAAGGCTACAGAGAGCAGGATAGCCCTATATAAGACACTGAATGGATCGGCATTCGACCGCCAGGTGAAATATGAAATGCAAACCTATTTACCTGACCTGTTGATCAGGCAGGATAAAATGTCCATGGCGCATTCCATTGAAAATAGAGTACCTTTTCTAGATAATGAAGTTGTTAAGAATTCATTTACTATTCCGGAAAAATTTTTGTTGCTTAGGAAAAGCCCGGAGGGAGATAATACTGAAAAGTACCTGATGAAAAAGATGGCTGCGAAGCAGTTCGGAACTGATTTTGCTTTCAGGGATAAAATGGGCTTTGGTATCCCTGTGAAGAATTTTTTTACCGAACCCCGGTTTATGCAGTATTTGAATGATAAGGTGTTCCCGGGGATCCGTAATAGAGGCATTTTCGAATATGGTATGGTGATGAACTGGATTTCCAGGATCAATAGTCTGAAATATTTCGAATTTGAAGCCCTGTGGGTCATTATATCTTTTGAGATCTGGGCTTCAGTATACCTTGATGGTGATCATGAAAATTGGAATACATAATACTAAAGGTTCATTCAGTGAGCGCTGGATTGCTTACTGCGAAGCTAACAGGATTGCATACAAGCTGGTAGATTGCTATAGGAATGATTTCATGGAACAACTTCATGAATGTGATGCGCTGATGTGGCATTTTATGCATAAGAATGCAAGAGACAATAAGTTTGCCAAACAGTTGATCTATGCTGTTG
>JAWODZ010000073.1:0-3134 GCA_046483025.1 bacterium | reverse complement strand
CTATCACGAGATTTGGGAGATTCTAAGGCCAGATCAAATCAACGTCCTGGACCTCAGTGTTATTGCGCAGGGACGATACGGACTGCGCAATCTGGTCATAGCTGTCCGTTAAATTTATAGATCCTGTACCTAAAAGTGAAGTATTCAAGTATATAATTGCATCTGATATGGGTACTTCTGTATTGAAACGGGTTGATGCATTTAAAACTATTTACAGCAATAAAACATTCGATTACATGGCTTGTAAGAAACCTGTTTTGATGGTGATTGATGGAATTTCCAGGGAACTGATAGAAAAGGCAAGTTGTGGTGTGTATGCTGAACCTGAAAATCCTGTTGATATTGCATCTAAAATCAGGATGTATCTGTTAAATCCGGAATTAATAAAAAAACAAGGGGAGAATGGATATCAGTATGCGAAAACTCATTTTGACAGAGAGGTGCTGACAAACAAATATCTTGAATATCTTAAATTTGCTGCCAGGGATTGATTGGAAAAATTTTATATCAGTTTTATGACAATTTATTCCGGATTTTTCAAGATAATTTTTGACTTTTTGGTCAGCATCTTGTTATTGGTGCTTTTAGCTCCTATTATTCTGATAGTTACCTTATGGTTGTTTTTGGTTAATGGAGGAAAGCCTTTTTTTTATCAATTGCGGCCCGGTAAAAATGCCCGCATATTTAAGCTTATCAAATTTAAAACAATGACCGACAAAACAGATAGTAATGGAAATCTTCTGAATGATTCTGAACGACTTACTTCACCAGGTCGATTAATCCGGAACTTATCTTTAGATGAAATTCCCCAATTATTTAATGTGGTTAAAGGTGATATGAGTCTTGTCGGGCCGCGACCTTTATTAACAGAATATTTGCCATTATATAATGACAGGCATAAACGAAGACATGAAGTTAAACCTGGAATAACCGGCTGGGCCCAGGTGAACGGACGGAATGCAATTAGCTGGGAAGAAAAGTTTAATTTTGATATCTGGTATGTAGATAACACATCATTTTTTCTTGATTTAAAAATACTCTGGATTACTTTTATAAAAGTATTAAAAAAAGAGGGAATTAATCAGAAGACTGACATTCCTATGGAAAAATTTAAAGGGAATAAGTAATGTTTTTATACGGGGCAAGCGGACATGCAAAGGTTATAATTGATATTTTAGAAAAATGCAACATTCCTTTAGAGGGATTATTTGATGATAACCCCGAGATTAAAGAATTGGAGGGATATAAAGTTCTGGGATCGTTAATAGGTAAAAAAATTCCTGATTCATCATTCATCATTTCAATAGGTGATAACAGCCTAAGAAAAAAAATTGCAGAGCAATACCAGTTAAGGTTTTTTAATGCAATTCATCCTTCTGCTGTAGTATCTTCACGGATTAAAATTGGTAAAGGGACGGTTATTATGCCCAATGTTTCTATAAATGCGGGAACCAGAATAGGGAATCATGTAATTTTGAATACCTCTTGCTCTGTTGATCATGACTGTAGATTGAGCGATTTTGTGCACATTTCTCCAAATTCCTGTTTAAGTGGCGGGGTAGAAGTTGGTGAGGGTTCTCATATTGGTTCAGGTGCAGTCGTTTCACCAAACATTTGTATTGGAAATTGGACAGTAATTGGAGCCGGAGCGGTAATAATAAGAGATGTACCCGATTTTGCAACAGTTGCTGGTAATCCGGGAAGAATTATCAAAACCGGGAGGTAAAATTCATATATTTACAAGGATATTTATTTAATTTTTTCTTTCCGGATAGCTTAATAAACAGTGAAAAATACCAGAATTTATCTTTCCCCGCCTCATATTGGTACTAATGAGAAAAAATATGTAAATGAGGCGTTTGACACTAATTGGATAGCTCCTTTGGGACCAAATGTAAATGGTTTTGAAGAAGATATTCAGAGATTTAGCGGTGTGAAATATTCTGTTGCGCTAAGTTCGGGAACTGCTGCCATTCATCTGGGTCTTATCCTGTTAGGGGTTACGCCGGGAGATGTTGTATTATGCCAGAGTTTGACTTTTTCTGCGAGTGCTAACCCTGTCTTGTACCTGGGTGCCATTCCTGTATTTATTGATTCTGAGCCGGAAACATGGAATATTTGTCCGGAAAAGCTCGAAAAGGCTATAATATCTTGCCTTGAGGGTGAAATAACCAGGGTTCCTAAACCTTGCAAGCCAAAGGCTATTTTACCTGTTCATCTTTATGGAATGCCTGCTAAGATGAACGAAATTAATCGAATAGCTGAAAAATATGATATTCCTGTCCTTGAAGATGCTGCTGAGGCACTTGGCAGTCGCTACAATGATAAGCCATGTGGTAGTTTAGGGGAAATGGGAGTCTTTTCATTCAATGGTAATAAGATTATCACCACATCAGGCGGCGGGGCTCTGCTATCGGATAATGCAGATTATATAAACAGAGCCCGTTTTCTTGCTACCCAGGCCAGGGATACTGCTTCTCATTACCAGCATTCTGAAATAGGTTATAACTACAGAATGAGTAATGTTTTGGCTGGAATTGGCAGAGGGCAGATGGAGGTTCTTAATGACAGGGTGAGAAGGCGCCGGGAGATTAACAATTTCTACAGAGAAATATTAAAAGATGCAGATGGCATTTGTTTTCTGGATGAACCGGAGGGCCATTTTTCCAATTACTGGCTCACTACTATCCTTGTGAATACTTCCAAAACGGGAGGAATTACTCGTGAAAATATAAGACTTGAATTTGAAAAAGAGAATATCGAAGCACGACCTCTCTGGAAACCTATGCATTTACAACCTGTTTTTAAAGAGTATCCTTTTTTGGGGAACGGAGTAAGTGAAAAGTTGTTTGAGGAAGGCATCTGTCTGCCCTCCGGCACCAATATGACTGATGATGACCTGGAAAGGATTAGTAATGTTTTAAAAAGATTATTCGGTTTATCTTAAGTTGATTGTGAAATTATACAACAACAAGATTGCGCCTTATGGCGTTTTTGTTATACTTGCGGGATTATTATTGATTTTGATCATAAAAGCCGGCCATGTGTATACGTGTGTATACATGTGTATATATGTGTATATATGTGTATATATGTGTATATATGTGTATATATGTGTATATATGTGTATATAT
>JAWODZ010000051.1:0-16366 GCA_046483025.1 bacterium | reverse complement strand
TAGTAAAAGGATATACTAGGTTATTTGTTATCACTCCATCGTTTTTATCTCTAATATAATAAGGAACTGTAAGATCAGCTCTACCGTAGACAATAGGGTTTGCCTCACGAACCGGTGTCGTCATACCGCCACAACGTGGGGGAAGACAACGCCGACGCCCACATGAAACGGCAGATCATGGGAAGGGAGGTGGTGGTGGCGGTCACGGACGGGCGCCTGGATTTCGGCACCTGGGAGCGTATTTTCTATGGTGAGTTCGACGGGAGGAGAAAGAAGCGGGTCCTGGTGAAGATCATCGGGGAGTGAGCACAAAAGGAACAGGCGCAAACCCCTGTATGCGGGTCAACGGCGCAAAGTGAGCTGCTGGCCCACCCGGATCAAGGATCCCTGAATGCCGTTGAGCTCTCGAATGGTCACTACGGGGACGCCCGAGCGCCGGGAGATGCCGATCAACGTGTCGCCCCTTTGCACCACGTAGCGGTCCCCGGTGATGAAGCCGTCCTTGCCCACGGCATAGGTCTTTCTTGTTTTCTCGAGCGCCTTGGTCAGCTCGTCGCTCCGATCGGGAGGGACGTTGACGAAGTATCGGCCTGAAGGCATGTGGTGGCCGAGGATGTGAGGATTGAGCTCCTTGATCGTCTTGAAGTCCGTGGCATCTGACCGCAGTCATCATTTCCGCTGATACCGTCAGTGGTATTATTATACATGGTGTCCATGATCAGTCTTACTTTTTCCTGGGTTTTCCAGGCAGAGCCAGTCCAGTTGTAGAGATAGGATATGTGGTGGCTGGGTTCATTGCCGTGTACATAATTCCCCATAATGCCGGATTCCTGAATATCTTCTGAATGGGCATAATTTTCTTCTGATAACTGCATAGTGAATAATGTATCCAGCCATTTTTCAAGTTTATTTTCAGAACCCAATAGATTTATATATCCCTGAATGTCATGGGGAATGTAGAGAGAATAATTCCAGGCATTTCCTTCAATAAATCCCTGTCCGGTTGTTTCTAATGGATTAAAGTCAGGTTTCCAGTCATCATCAGTGTTTTTAGGACGGATGAATCCTGATTCCGGATCAAAAAGATTCTGATAACTTAAGGCTCTTTTTTTATACTGTTCGGCTGTCAGTTCTTCTCCTAATGAATCAGCAAAGACGGATATAGTCCAGTCATCATAAGCATATTCTAAAGTTTTAGAGGCAGAATTGGAATTTTTATCATAAGGTACATATCCGTAATCTTTATATAAGCCGATTCCATCGTAACTGTCATAATTTGAACTTGAGATCACTGTTTTATAAGCTTTGTTTATATCATAATCACGAATATTTTTCATATAGGAATCAACAATGACCGGTACACTGTGATATCCGATCATACACCAGTTTTCATTGGCATAATGAGACCAGATGGGAAGGATATGGTGAACACTCTGTTCATAGTGAGCAAGCATGGATCTTATAATATCATTTGTCCGTTTTCTCTGCACTATAGTAAACAGAGGATGCAGGGCTCTATAGGTATCCCAGAGAGAAAAGATGGTATAGTTGGTAAAGTTATCAGCTTGATGAATATTTTTGTCAATACCACGATATTTTCCATCTACATCTGTATATTCAATAGGACTTAGAAAGGTGTGATAAAGAGCTGTATAGAAGATTTCCCTTGTTTTTTCTGGTGCAGTAATTTTTATTTTGTTTAATTCTTTTTTCCATTGAGCTTTTGCCTGGTTTTTTATTTTTTGAAAATTCCAGTAAGGAATTTCTTTTTGCAGATTTTTTAAAGCTCCGGCAGTACTGACTGATGAAAGGGCTATTTTGATTTTTATTTGTTCTCCTTTCTGAGTTTCAAAATCAAAAAAGGCTTTTAATGCAGAACCCGCTCTCTGGGGAAAATTGTTGTCCTGATCCTGTTTTCTCCAGAATCCGGTATACTTTAGTTTTTTTTGATTTACAAATCCATAATTTTTCACTGGTCTGGAAAATACCATGGCAAAATAAACAAAACGGGTACGGGCCCAGCCGTTAGTCTGTCTGTATCCGGTTATCAGAGTATCATTTTCCATGCGAAGAGAAGACCAGACGACTTTTCCGTCATAATTGTAGATTCCGGCGGTCAGGTCCAGTATGATATGGGCATTGTCAGTTCGGGGAAAGGTATACCTATGAAAGCCGACTCTGCTGGTTGCTGTTAAGTCAGCCTGTATATCATAATCTTTCAGATAAACACTATAATATCCCGGAGAAGCTTTTTCCTGCTGGTGTGAAAACCGGGAGCGGTACCCGGATTCAGGATTCTCTTCAGTTCCAGGATTTAATTTCAGAGTGCCGGTAGTAGGCATGATCAGAAAATCACCAAGATCAGAGTGCCCGGTGCCACTGAAATGAGTATGTGAAAAACCGGTTATGGTGTTGTCCTGGTATTGATAACCGGCACAGTAATTATATACATCCGGATTATATTTGTCATCTTCGGTAAAAAAAGATACAGAATCGGTTTCAGGGCTTAACTGAATCATTCCAAAAGGAACGGTTGCACCGGGATAACAATGCCCCATTTCATTGGTACCGATAAAAGGATTGACATAGTCACAGGGATCTTTTTTATCCTCACCATATGAGATTCCCAAAAATGTACAGAATAAAATCTGGAGGAACATCATTTGTATTGTTTGTTTCATATGTTTATCCTTTGAATAAAATCAAAAATTTATCCTTATTCCAGGATGTATTTACAGAGAAAATTTCTTAATACATATATATTAAAGGTAAAAAATTTTGAACATTAATTCAAACAGAAACAATACATTTAATAAAATCCCGTTTATTATTAAAAGGAAAGATTGGAAGGAACAGGATTTGCAAGGTAATGTATGCCCTGGAATCCGGGCATTTCAATGATTCCGGCAGTCCGGTTTACAACCCTTTTTACGATCCATCCGGATTGCCATTAAATTACACCATCGGAGAAGTGGATACAGAATACCTATGAGCAGATTATCAAAGGTACGGATGCAGGAGATTGTGCTGATCAAGGAATAATTGAGTTTTGTCTGTTAGAATATACGGAAGGAATAGGCCCCTGGTATTACATCGGGTGCATAGATGTTCATGAAGGCAATAACTGGCTGGTAAGGGATAATGAATTTTATAATATTGTTATACTTTTGGGCCAGCTCCAGATTGACGTATTCTGAAATTTGTATTTGGTAAATATCATTTCTTTTTTTATATTATTACTGTTATTTCAATAATTCAGTGTATTATCAAACAATTTAATTTTTTGGCGACTTAAATTAAAATTTATTTATATTTATAATTTCTGTTATAGGAGGTGGGTAGTTGTCTCTTGAAAAATTTAATCAAAAATTGAAGGATGAGATTCAGGAATTAGAAAAAAAGGGGCGGGCTAAGGGAAAAGAGAAGGTTATAAAGAATGTTATACGATTTGAAAACAAAAAAGGCCCCAGATATATTCTGGAGGGATATGAGAATAAAGAATTTATACGAATGAACTCTAATTCCTATCTAAGTTTTTCTTTAAGAAAAGAGCTTATTCAGGCTGAGGTGGAAGCTGCAGAAAAATTCGGTGTTGGTCCCGGAGCAGTACGGTTTATTAGCGGCACCTATTCACCCCATGTGGAATTGGAATCAAAACTTGCGGATTTTCATTCCAGAGAAGCAGGGATGATATTCAGTTCAGCTTATGTAACCAGCATGGGGGTTATTGCTCCGCTCACTGATACAAATACAGTAATAATCAGTGATGAGCTTAATCATAATTGTATTATCAATGCCATACGGCTGTCCCGTCCTGCTGCCAAGGAAATCTATAAACATAACGATATGCAGGATATGCAAAAGAAGATTGAATTATCCCTGGATAAAGGGAACAGACTGCTGATGGTTACTGATGGAATTTTTAGTATGAGGGGGGATCATGCACCTCTGGATACCATGAAGGAAATCTGTAAAAAATACAATAATTCATTTGATGATGGTGTTATCATTATTACAGATGATTCGCATGGAGTCGGAGCATTTGGGAGAACCGGAAGAGGAGTAGAAGAATATACAAATACCAGGGTGGATGTTCTTATTGGTACTTTGGGTAAAGCCTTTGGTGTAAACGGTGGATATGTAGTTTCCTCGAGCCCGATTATCAGATATTTAAGGGAACATGCTCCCATGTATATTTATTCAAATCCTATAACTGCATCAGAAGCACAAACTGCCATAAAAGCAGTAGATATACTCAATAGTAAACAGGGATTAACCTTACTTGAAAATCTTCGTAAAATGATAAAAAAATTCAGGGATGGAGTAAAGGCAATTGGATTTAAGACTATTGACAGTGAACATCCTATTGTGCCTTTGGTAATCGGAGATACTACAGAGGCCATTGAACTTACTACATATTTAAATCAAAAAGGTGTTTTAGTTACAGATATAAATTATCCGGTGGTTCCTAAGGGTGAAGATGAAATACGATTTCAGATAACAGCAGAACATACACCGCAGGATATTGATACGGTATTGAAGATTCTGGAAGATTATCCTGATAGATAATGTAATAAATATTAATAAATGTATAAATAATATGAGGTGACTATGTACAGGATTGAATCTAAGATATCTACCAAAAGTCAGGAGTTTAAAGAGAATCGGGAATATATGCTGAGTCTTATTGAGGAGTTTAAAGAAAAGCTGGCTGAGGTGGGAAAGGGCGGGCCGCCCAAAGCGCATAAAAAACATAAAGAGAGGGGGAAACTGACTGCCAGGGAGAGACTGGATAAACTGTTTGACAGGAATACGCCTTTTCTTGAGTTCAATCCCCTTGCTGCCTATGATATGTATGATAATCAGGCTCCTGCAGCTGGGATAATAACCGGGATTGGAGTTGTGCACGGACGGGAAGTGCTGGTTATTGCCAATGATGCTACAGTCAAGGGGGGAACGTACTTTCCTATGACTATAAAAAAACATGTTCGGGCTCAGGAAATAGCTCTGAACAATAATCTCCCCTGTATTTATCTGGTGGATTCAGGCGGTATTTTCCTGCCGTATCAGTCCGGCACTTTTCCGGACCGGGATCACTTCGGCAGGATTTTTTCCAATCAGGCCCGTTTATCTGCTCAGGGGATTCCTCAGATTTCCGCCGTAATGGGGTCCTGCACTGCCGGGGGAGCCTATGTTCCGGCTATGAGTGATGAAACCGTCATTGTCAAAGAGCAGGGAACTATTTTTATCGGAGGTCCTCCCTTGGTCAAAGCTGCAACCGGAGAAGTGGTAACGGATGAGGAATTGGGCGGTGCGGATGTCCACTGCCGTATCTCAGGGGTGTCCGATCACTATGCCCAGAATGATGATCATGCCCTGCAGATCATCAGAAATATTGTGGAATGTCTGGATCCACCCCGGAAGTTTGAACTGGATGTTGCCGAACCGGAAGATCCTCATTACGATCCGGAAGAAATATACGGAATCGTCCCTAAAAATATCAGAAAACCCTATGATATCCGGGAGATCATTGCCAGACTGGTAGACGGCAGCAGGTTCCATGAATTCAAACCTCTTTACGGACAGACTCTGGTCTGCGGTTTTGCCCGTTTAATGGGATATCCGGTAGGTATCCTGGCCAATAACGGAGTGCTTTTTTCCGAATCAAGTCTTAAAGGCTCCCATTTTATTGAATTGTGTACCATGAGAAAAGTACCTTTGGTTTTTCTGCAGAACATTACCGGATTTATTGTCGGTAAAGAATATGAACATGGAGGAATTGCCAAAGACGGAGCTAAGCTGGTACATGCCGTGGCCAATGCCCAGGTTCCCAAATTTACAGTTATTCTGGGAGGTTCCTACGGAGCCGGGAATTATGCTATGTGCGGCAGAGGGTACGATCCCCGTTTGCTCTGGATGTGGCCCAACAGCAGAATCAGTGTGATGGGAGGGGAGCAGGCAGCCAATGTTCTCTTGACTGTAAAGAGGGCGGGTTTAAAGAAGAAAGGCAAGACAATGACTAAAAAAGAGCAGGAGGAATTCAAGAAACAATTGGTGGATAAGTATGAGCATGAAGCTACCCCTTATTACTCCACGGCCCGCATCTGGGATGATGGCATTCTTGAACCCCTTTCCACCCGTACTGCCCTGGCCCTGGGAATTGCCATGTCGCTGAATGCTGAGGTACCGGATCAGAAGTATGGAGTGTTCAGGATGTAGGATTTTTACTATGCATAAATCAGGGAAATGAGATAAGTAAGGAAAAAGTTTAAAGATATTGTTATTTATCAGGATCAAAAAAAGCAAGTAGAAGTTGTTATTGAAAAAGAGTCTATCTGGCTTGATGCACATAAATTTGTTCAAATCTTTAGTGTTCAGAGACCAGCTATTATAAAACATATTAATAATATTTATAAAAGTGGTGAACTAAAAAAAATATCAACCTGTTCCATTGTGGAACAGGTTGCAGCAGATAGTAAAAAAAGAAAAATGAATCTTTATAATCATGATGTCATTCCTATATTGTGAGTCTGATATTTTGAAAAAATTTGGCAGACAAATTGGAATTAGTTTATCATTTCAAAACACTTACTATACTTGTTTTCATTCTTCTATTTTTTTCTGTAATATTATTACTTTTGAGGATGATGACAATGGTAATGGCAAAGATGATGCTCCGAGTTGGTTTAACTGGGATAATCTTTGCCCGTGTATAGAAATCAGTGATGAGGATTTTCAGATTCATACTGAGTATTTGCTGGGAAACAATATAGATATCGAGAATTACTACGTAATTTTCATCTGGAATTCTTGCACTATGAACTGGCCAGCAGATTCTATTCTGTATCGTTACCAGAATTAAATAACCAGTAATACTGTTCAGGATGTATGGATTGAGGATTGGTATTGATTTTTCAAAAAATTTTTTATGAAAAAAAATCTAAATGAATTAATTAACCAACCAAATACACCAGATCTGTCCGGCTGATCTTTACGAAATCGGATTTGCTTCCCTTTCCGAATTGCTGTAAGCTGATTTTTCCAGATATAATTATGGGATTTCTCTGGCCCGGAAACTGGATGATTCCATAATTGATGATATATCCATTGGTCCGACCATTGAATATTATTATCTTTACCACCAAATCAATCATGAATTAAACTGTAAGATACAAGAAATCTCCTCCCTGTTAAGAGATAATGGAATTGAAGCTTGTCCGGTTAAAGCCACTGTTAATGACAATGAGCTTGATGATGCTTACAGAAAGACTTTACAGTATTCAGTTTCTCATAAAATGGTGGCAACCAGAGCCGGGATGGGGTGGATAGGAAAAACTGATTTACTGGTTACCCACCGTTTCGGTCCTCGAGTCAGACTGGCCAGTGTTTTAACGACTTCAGAGATTTTTGATTCTGGAAAACCTATAATTGAGAGTCAATGCGGAGACTGTACCATCTGTATTGAAAATTGTCCGGCACGGGCTGCTACAGGTACTTTATGGAAAACTGATGTTTACAGAAATGAATATTATGATCCTTTTAAATGCAGAGACTTCTGCAGACAGATATCCGAAAAAACAATTAATAAAAAAATAAGTCTTTGTGGAATTTGTCTGTCTTTGTCCTATAGGAAAAAAAAATTGATAGAAATAAACGAGGCAAAAAAAATTCACATACCAGAAATTATTGAAATCTGGAAGGAATTCATGGATTTCCATAGAGATATAGATCCCTTTTTTGCCCGGCGGGAGAATGCACATCATAAGATAAAACAGTATCTCCGGGAATCTGTCAGATCAAGAAAATCACAGGTTCTTATAGCTCTTGATGGGAGACAAATAGCAGCATATTCTCTTTCCCGTATAGCAGAATACCCTCCAGTTTTTAAACATACTGATTTTGGTTTTATTTCGGATATGGCAGTTAAACATGAGTATCAGAGACAGGGGGTAGGAAAATATCTTTTAGATGAGATTGAAAAATGGTTTGCAGAGCAGGGGGTAAAAAGAGTTGAGTTAGAAGTAGCAAGTAAAAATGAGATTGGTAAATCTTTTTGGGCGAAACATGGTTTCAGAGAATACAAATCTGTTATGTTTCTGGAGATTTGATGGATTGAGATATTGTTTTTTAGAATAATTAAATAATAACAACCATAACATTAAGAAAACATGTCTCTGCGAGGAGGCTCGGCTCCCAGAGCCGACGAAGCAGTCTCCTGTAGTAAAGAGCAACACTGCGGGATTCAATATAAACGCCAGGGGATTGCTTCACTCATTTCGTTCGCTCGCAATGACGTATTCAAAATTTTTTTCTCAGTCCCAAAGCCTAATTTTTATTAAAAAAAAGTGGATATTAAAAGTGATTTGAGCAAAGATTATTCACCGTACAAAAATCACTGCATTATCAGTAAAACTCCAGGGCGGGCCGTCACCGGGCAGCTGTTTTTCAAGCTTCAGAGTAGTATCATTGGTCAATTGTAAGAGTATTACAGCATTAAATACCGGTGAATTGGAACAGCGGTTCCGGATCTCATAACGGTACATACTGCCCGGTTCCACTTCTCCGAACAACCGGTTCGCTGTTCCTGTGGCAGCAGGAGTAAAGGTGTACAAACCGGTGTTCAAATCAGGAATTGAAGTACCTACAGAAAATACCGGCACATCCGCTTCCACATTGCAGTATACCAGAGCCAGGTGGGGGTCTTCCGGAGATGTAGGTTCTCCCCGTTTGAACCAGAGTCCCCGGGCCGTGCCCGGCAGATCATATTGAACTGTTCCGCCCACAGGTTCTTGAGTCCGGGTCAGTGGTACACCACAAATATAATCTCCGCATATGGGAAGAAGAATTGTTTGGATTTCTTCAGTAAAGTAATCCAGAGGTGAAACGGTATGGGGATATTTGTAATCTTCAAAGCGGCTGCTGGCAAAGGAATGGTGTACATTTTGATCAAAGGTTCCGAAATCCAATCCAAATTGACCCGGATTACCACCTGCTGATCCCAGAGTATCCCCGGCTGAAACAGGAATATCAGTCCATACCAGACAGCGGGTATAGGTTTCGCCTCCGGTTGTGTAAGTAGTACAATCATCTGTATCAAAAGCTGGCGCCTGGGCCAGTATACCGACATGTATTCCACTTAAATGCCCCATTACTATTTCAAAATCACCGTTATTGACAGACAGGGTCATATCATAATCAAAATAACCGCCTACTGCATGTTCTACTCTGGTGATTCTAGTCACCTGCATGTCAGCTGGTGAGAATACCGGTACTGTCTGTTCCCAGTCGGTCAGATAATATCCGCCGTGATCAGAGGGAAAAGTATGTCCGGGAGGGCCCAGATGACCCAGGTTAACAAAAAGATAAAAATCCTCTGCTTTTAAAGGCAGAACAGTCATGAATCCTTCACCAACTGTTACTTCCGGTTCTGTTGTCCCGTTCTTATTATTACACCCTGATATCAGAAAATAAATAATAAGATATAATGCAAGAAAGAAAGTAATTTCTTGTTTATTTGTCATTGTATTCTCCTGTTATATTACAGTAATAAAATCGGTATCGGAATCGTTATTGCTATTGATCCCGATACTAAATTTCATAAACATTTTAAAAAATATAATACTTAGGAAAGAAACGTAATATCCTGATCAGCTTTATTAAGACATTGATATCCTGTATCAGTAATGACATAGGTATTTTCCAGACCAAGAGCTCCGATTCCTTTTAAGTAAGCTTTGGGTTCAATGGCTATCACCATTCCGGGTTGAAGTTTCAGATCAATTTTATTAGCCAGGATGGGAAATTCATCCAGTTCCAGCCCCACTCCATGTCCAAAAAATCTTACCCGGTTTTCACCATATCCCATAAACCCTTCAGGTAATCCTTTGGCCTTAGCCCAGGTGAATATTTTTTTATAAATATCAGAGCAAATATTTCCGGGATTCAGGATTTCTTCCAGTTTTTTCAGTACTTCACAGCAGAAGTTATAAGCATGCTGAGCAGGTTGAGGGAGTTTTTTGCCCAGAAAGAAGGTCCGGGTCTGGTCCGAGTAATATCCGTTATAAGAAGTTACCATATCAACCAGTACTGAGTTGCCATTTTTCAGTGTTTTCCAACCGGCTCCGGTTGGAGCAGAAGGGTAGGGGCCTTCTCCACCGGAAGGCCCATCGAAATTCATGGGATACAGAGCGGTGTCACCGGAAACCACAGTGATTACAGGAAGTTCGGAACTGTAACCCCGTATACGAAGTGTACCGGAATGACCTAATTCACGCATACGTTTTTCGAAATTGGCACTGACTACAAGTTCGGTTTGGCCGGGATGTATGAACTGGGCTGCTTCCTGAAAAATTGTATCTGCCTGATGAGCTGCTTCTTGTATTTGCTGAATTTCCCAGTTACTTTTCACTGCACGCAGCACCCGGATAATCATACTGATATCCATAATTTCATATCCTGTAAGTGTGTCCTGCAACCAAAGATATCGGGAGGCAGGGGTTACATCCATGGATAAGCCAATTTTTCCGGAATTATTACTCATTTCTCTGACTTTTTTTAGGAGGGCTTTTCGGCCAGGATAAGGTTTTACGATAAGAGATGATTCTTTTTCTGCTCGGTTCAGGCTTTTTTTAGCATAAAAAACCGGCTTCTTGTCATAAGGAACCAACAGTACGCCTGACTGTGCAGAACCAGTAAAATAGGTAAGATCCACCGAAAATTCAATCCAGGCAAGATCAATGGTTGATTTCTGGAGATTTGATTGCAGATTTTGAATTCGGTTCAGTATTTCTGATTTCGGAGTTAAAAACTCAAGATGTCTTTTAGTTAGCTGCATACAGTTTTCCTTTATATTAATTTATTCTAATTATTATTTTTTGACAGGATTAACAGGATGTATAAATTACATCATTATAAAATGGGATCAGGATTTTTTTTCTCCCGGCAGCATACCCTGGGGCATTTGTACGGCAACTACTTCTCCCTGTGCGGTTACTTCTCCTTTTGCTATTACTTTAATGGAAACTATTACTTTTCTTCCCTTGATTTCTTTTAACTTCCCTCTAATCTCCAATTCCACTCCCAGAGGAGTAGGACGAAGATAATCTACTTTTAAAGAGGCAGTTACATATCGGAGGGGCGGTTCAGTGCCCATCTCTCTTCCTTCAGCCCGGTATCCGGCCGCTGAAGCAGTACCGGTACCGTGACAATCTACCAGAGATGAGATAAGACCTCCATAAACATATCCTGGAATAGCAATATGGTATTCACGGGGGGTGAAATAAGCCACGGTTTCATCGCCATCCCAGAAGCTTTTGATTTGCAGACCGTGTTTGTTGAGCCGGCCGCAGCCATAGCAGTAGCTTAATTTTTCCGGATAATAATCCTGAAATGCTTTTTTATTCATTTTTTTCCTTTTCTATTATTAGTTATTAGATAATTTTTATTATTTCAGATCTATGTGTCAATAATAGACTTTATAATGTATAGCTACCGAGACTCAAAGACACTAAGTATCAGAAAATTCGAGATTAAGTATATTGGATGATTAATAAAGGATTCAAATGATTAAATTCTTTATTAATTTGTTCCTTTAGGACTTAGTGGCTTAATTAAAATTATTTATAAATAATTTTAATTACAAATATTGTAAATAAAAATTATTAACATTCTCAAAAAAAAACTAATAAACTCAGGTAAAAAAGTCAATAAATATTTTTAAATAAATTTAAAAATCTTGCATTAATAGATGAATTTTTCTATTTTAGGATAAGTTTTAATCTAAAAGGTTTTATATGTCAAATGAAATTTTAGTGCTCATGGGTACTGCTGCATCTCTGGGATTTTTGCATACAATTTTTGGTCCTGATCATTACTTGCCTTTTATCATGATTGCCCGAGCCAGACGCTGGAGTATTGCTAAAACCAGCTTGATTACATTTCTCTGCGGACTGGGACATGTGGGAAGTTCGATTGTCATAGGAATCATCGGTGTGATGTTGGGAGTGGCACTTTCGAAAATTAAAGCTCTGGAATCAATCAGAGGAGATTTTGCTGCCTGGATGATAATCGGATTCGGCTTTGTGTATTTTATCTGGGGTCTGATCCGCAGTATTCAGAATAAACCTCATACACATTTACATTTTCATGACAAAGGAATTCAGCATAAGCATGAACATGTTCACCAGCAGGGTCATACTCATACCCATGATACAGAGGTAAAACAAACTATAACCCCCTGGATCCTTTTTATTATATTTATATTCGGACCCTGTGAACCCTTGATCCCCATTCTTATGTATCCTGCTGCCAAGAACAGTATCACCGGTCTCATTCTGGTTACTGCTGTTTTTGGTGTGGTTACTATACTCACTATGCTTACTATAGTGATTGCTGTTTCATATGGATTAAATGTTATACAACTGGGAAAAATGGAACGATATATCCATCCCGTTGCGGGTTTAATGATTTGTTTGAGCGGGCTGGCGATAGTTTTTCTGGGATTATGATTATTTGTTCTATTTCTATTATCCAATAAAATATTTTATTTTTTATCGAATCGAATAGAGAAGAAAAAGTATAGCCACGGATTAACACAGATGAAACAAGGATATAAAATTTTGAAGGATGATCATGTAATCAGTGTTAATCCGTGTAAATCTGTAGTAAATGTAATGGTTATAGATCTTCTACTTATATTGAACAAAAAACCAATAATTTTAAACAATGGAGGAAAACCATGAAAAACAGGCGTACAGAAGTTTTTATTTTCATTCTGTGTCTAATTCTCTTAACCGGAATTGTCTCTGCTGATGATCAATATAAATCTGATTTATTTAAAGGATTAAAAGCTAGATCAATCGGTCCGGCCGGAATGAGCGGGCGTATTGCTGATATTGCGGTTGTTCATTCCAATCCGGATATTATTTACATCGGAGCTGCAACCGGAGGATTGTGGAAATCAACTAACATGGGTATTACCTGGAAGCCGATTTTTGATGATCAGCCGGTTTCCTCTATCGGGGCTGTGTCAGTATTTCAGAAAAATCCCAGTATAATCTGGGTTGGAACAGGAGAAGGTAATCCCAGAAACAGTGTGGGAGTTGGTAACGGAGCATTTAAAAGTATGGACGGAGGTAAAACCTGGAAATGTATTGGTCTGAAAAATACAGAAAAAATTCACAGAATCATCCTTCACCCTGATAATCCGGATATTGCCTATGCCGGAGCCTTGGGAACTACCTGGGGTGAAAATCCTGAAAGAGGGGTGTACAAAACCACAGACGGAGGAAATACCTGGGAAAAAATACTGTATGTGAATGACAAGACAGGTTGTGCAGATTTAGTCATGGATCCCTCCAATCCTAATAAACTATTTACAGCTATGTGGGAACATAGACGCTGGCCCTGGTTTTTTAAGTCCGGAGGACCGGGGAGCGGATTGTATGTTACAAATGACGGAGGAGAACACTGGAAGAAGATATCTTCCGAGCAAGGAATTCCAAAAGGAGATCTGGGCAGGATCGGGATTGCGGTTGCACAGAATAATCCCAGAGTTGTGTATGCGCTGATTGAAGCAGAGAAAAACTGTTTATGCCGATCAGAAAATGGGGGTGAATCCTGGAAGATTGTGAATAAAGAATCAGGTGTTAATTCCAGACCTTTCTACTATGCTGATATCCGGGTGGATCCTGAAAATGAAAACCGCATCTTTTCCCTTCAATCTCGATTAAAAGTAAGTGCAGACGGAGGAAAATCATTTGAATCTGTCCGTTCCAGAATCCATTCTGATCATCATGCTCTGTGGATACATCCGGAAGACGGATCTTTTATGATAGATGGAAATGATGGGGGTGTAGCAATCAGTTATGATCGCGGTCAGTCATGGAAATTTATACCTAACATTCCAGTGGCTCAGTTTTATCATATCAGTGTGGATAATCAATTACCCTATAATATTTACGGGGGTATGCAGGATAACGGATCCTGGCGCGGTCCCGGTTATCTCTGGGAAGAAGGAGGTATACGTAATTATCACTGGATAGAAGTTGGATTCGGGGATGGCTTTGCTACTCTAAGTGATCCGGAAAATCCCCAAGTGGGATATTCCATGTCCCAGCAGGGTTATTTAATGAGATTTAATATTGAAACCGGAGAACGGAGAGATATCCGACCTCCCGCTCCGGCTGATTCCATTGATCTTCGTTTTAACTGGAATGCAGCCATTGCCATAGATCCTTTTGATCCCGCTATAATTTATTACGGCAGTCAGTTTGTTCATAAAAGTACTGACAAGGGAGAGAGCTGGGAAGTGATCAGTCCGGATCTTACTACTGATGATCCCGGCAAACAGAAACAGGAAGAGAGTGGCGGGCTGACGTATGATGTAACCGGAGCAGAAAATCATACCACAATAATAACCATTTCTCCCAGTCCGGTAAAACAGGGAGTGATCTGGGTAGGTACGGATGACGGCAATGTACAGGTTACCAGAGATAATGGTGAAACCTGGACAAATACAGTAAAAAATATTCCTGATCTGCCTCAACATACATGGTGTTCTCATATAGAAGCCTCAAAATTTAATGAGGCCGAAGCGTATGCAGTCTTTGACGATCACCGTCGCAGCAACTGGGAAACCTATGTATATAAAACAGAAGATTACGGCCGGCACTGGAAGAGTCTGGCCAAGAATGATCCGGTAAAAGATAAAGAAAATGAAGTCTGGGGCTTTGCTCATGTGATAAGACAGGATCCTGTTAATCCGGAGCTTCTTTATCTGGGAACTGAATTTGGTTTATATGTGAGCTTTGATGATGGCGAACACTGGATGAAATGGACTCAGGGTGTGCCTACAGTACCGGTTCGCGATATGGTTATTCATCCCCGGGAACATGATTTGGTAATCGGAACCCATGGCAGGGCAGCTTTTGTGATAGATAATATCCGGCCTCTAGGAAGAATAAACGAACAGTTTTTTAATAAATCCATGCATATGTTTAAGATTCCCGATTCTTATTTACATGAGAACAGACAGGCAAAAGGGTATCATTTTCCGGCGGATGCTATATTCAAGGGAGAGAACAGACCTTACGGTGCCATGATTACTTATTATTTGAATCCGGAATTAATCAAAGAAGATAACACAGATGATAATGAGAAGAAAAAAGAAGACAAGAAGGTTGAAATACGGGTGTATGATCTTGACAGTACTCTGGTACGAGATTTTGAGGGACCGGTTGCAAAGGGAATAAACAGAATATACTGGGATTTAAGAAGAGAAGGTTTTAAACGCCCCTCTCTCACTGAAGAAGAAAGAGACAGAGATGGTTATGGGCCTGAAATTATTCCGGGAGAATATATCATAAATATTGCTTTTGGTGATCAGGAAATTTTTCAAAATGTTAATATACTTCCTGATCCAAGAGAGGATATTCCTTTAGAAGAATATAAAGAAAAGTATGCTATGATTGTCCAGGTTGGAAAAAAGACTGAACTTATTGCGGATGTCATTGATCAGATCAAAGAGACCAATAGAACAATAGATCTGATTATTGAAAAAACAAAGCAAAAGCAAGAAGAAAATAGTATGTATAAAACAATTCAAGAATCGGCTCAGGTCCTGAAAAAGGAAATAAAAGAAGTAACCAGACTTTTTCTTCAGATCCCAGGTGAAAAACAGGGCATAGCCAGGAGCGATAATGTAATGAGAGATTTCTGGTATGTCACTCGATCCTTGAGCTCTTCCTATGATAAATCAACCGATTCTCAACTTAAATATTTAGACAGGGCGGAGAAACATTTGCAGGAAGCTCTGGATCAATACAACACTTTATTTGATGAAAAAGTGAGAGAATTTTATCAGCAGGTTGAAGAGTCGGGTTTTTCTTTTTTTCCGGAGATCAAGAGGTTCTGAGACTGTCGAAGAAGATAAGAGGGATGCAATCCCCCTGTAACCCCCTTTGGGAAAGGGGGACTGTGGTATAGAAGGGGTCATTAATATTATTTTTTATTTGACATTGTGAGATTAGTTAATTAAGATATATTAATAAGTTTATTTTGAGCAAATTTATATGGTTTTTAGAATTTTTGAACCTACCAGGTTTTGAAAATTTGGTAGGGTTGAGGGTAAATGGATTTGAAAAGTGATCAGTACAGACCTGACAGGTCTTTTGAGACCTGTCGAGACTGTCGAAAAACATTTGAGTATAAGGAATTAAGCCCCTAAATCATAATTTTTAAAAAATTTCTTAGGATATGTTTATCTTAAAACAATCCTATGTCTTCAAATTATCTTTTGTGCTTAATTTCCCGTCCCCTTTTACGCTACACTGGCAAATGCATACCCATTATTAGCCAATTTTTCAAT
>JAWODZ010000202.1:0-5826 GCA_046483025.1 bacterium | reverse complement strand
GATTTATCAATCCCCCTGAATCCCCTTTTGGGAAAGGGGGGCTTTTGGTTATAGGTTTAGAACCATACAAGTCTTTTAATACACGGGCTTCAGAATTTTATTCTACAGTTCAAATGAAAAAATCATTAATTCAATACTGTTTACTTGAATTAAAACGAATTAAATTGTATATTGGTTAAAAAATAGTAAGGTGAATTAATTTTGGCACGTATTATTGCAATTGCTAATCAAAAAGGGGGAGTTGGTAAAACAACTACTGCAATTAATCTGTCCGCATGCATAGCAGTAGCGGAGAAGAAAACCCTTTTAATTGATATTGACCCCCAGGCAAATACAACCAGCGGTTTAGGTGTTGATCATTCAGGTGACACAAAGAGTATCTACAATGTTATTATTGAGGAAGAAGATATAAAAAATGTAATTATATCCACTGAAATATCTTATCTGGATTTATTACCTTCAAATATCAAACTAGTAGGTGCTGAAGTTGAGTTGGTTAATATGATAGGCAGGGAAAAAATACTTAAACAAATTTTGCAGAAAGTAAAGGGAGAGTATGATTATATTTTTATTGATTGCCCTCCCTCGCTTGGATTGCTGACTGTTAACAGTTTAACTGCTGCAGATTCAGTTTTAATACCAATTCAATGTGAATACTATGCACTTGAAGGCTTAAGTCAGCTTTTAAAAACTATTCGGCTGGTGCAGAAAAATTTGAATTCCGGGCTGGAGATTGAAGGAGTTTTACTTACCATGTATGATAACAGGTTAAACCTGTCAAACCAGGTAACCGAAGAAGTAAAGAAGTTTTTTGAAGATAAAGTTTTTACAACTGCTATTCCCCGTAACGTCAGAATCAGTGAAGCACCAAGTTTTGGGAAACCCATAATACTGTATGATGCAGTATGTAGAGGCACAGAAAGCTATATGAACCTTGCCAGAGAGGTTATTAATAGATGAAAACTAAACGGTTAGGTAAGGGATTAGATGCATTGATCCCAGGTGATCTTTCTGAAGAAGAAAAATCAAACGCTGCTATTGAAGGTATTGAAATAGCGAAGATTAAAACTAATCCTTATCAACCTCGTACAGATTTTGACCGGAAAAGATTAAGGGAGCTCACAGATTCAATTAAAGAGAAAGGGGTTATACAACCTATTACAGTCCGCCAAAAGGAAGATGGATTTGAATTAATAGCTGGTGAAAGACGACTGAGAGCAGTACAGGAGCTTAATTTTACTAAAATACCTGCCTATATTATGCCGGATGTTACTACCGGAGATGAAATGCTGGAATTGTCGTTAATTGAAAATGTACAGAGGCAGGATCTGAATCCTATTGAACTGGCAAAAGCATATCAGCAGTTGCAAAAGAAATATGGTTTAACTCAGGAAGAAGTAGCAAAAAAGGTTGGAAAGGATCGAGCAACCATTACAAATATTGTAAGACTTTTGAAATTACCTGAAAAAATTCAAAACAGTCTGAAAATCAATGAAATTTCAATTGGACATGCCAGGGCTTTAATGAGTTTACCTTCTGAGAGTTCTCAGATAAAATTTTTACATAAAGTAGTAAAAAATGGATGGAGTGTAAGAAAACTTGAAGAAGAAGTGAAAGAAAACAGTGATAAGACAAAAACACATTCCTCGAGTAAATCTTCCCAAGAAGTTTTACCTGAAATATATAAGGAAATTGAGGATCAAATGAGGGTAACCTTTGGTACAAAGGTTAGGTTAAGAAAAAAGTCAGCTGGAGGGGAAATCACTATTTCATTTTATTCGGATGATGATTTGGATAGAATAATTGACTTAATTAATTTAATTCCAAAATAGAATAAGGTACTTATGGCAAGAAAAAGAATATTTTCTATAATTTATGTTCCTGATCAGGATAGGGAACCTAAAAGTTTTTCTTTGAGTTATACTTCTGGGAGGGTTTTATTGATTTTTCTGGGAATTCTGAGTATTTATATTATTATGGGGGGAGTTGGTTTTTATAGATTGCACAAAGTAGGAAAAACAAATAAAGTACTTTCAGAAGAAAATGAAATTTTGAGATTGGAAAATAAAAAAATCGAAAAAATTGCTGAAGAATTCAAAAGAATTCGTTTAATGGAGGAAAAGATAAATAAAGCATTTGGCCAGAGTCTGGGCTTAGGAGGACAAGGTGAAGATTGGTGGGACGGAACCGAAGAGCAGCCAGGTAATATTTTATCTGAAAATAATGATCCCTTAGAATTAACCGGAGAACCGGGGGAGGAGCAGAGGTTTCAGAATAATCTTTATTTTATCAGAACAGAGGAAGGTGATTATTATAATCCAGAGTATTTACCTACCATGCTTCCGGTGGAAGGATTTTTAACTACTCATTTTCAAAAAGGAGGATGGTTTACAGGACATGAACATCTGGGTATTGATATAGCGGCAGAAAAAGGTTCTGTCATCCGGGCTTCCGGAAGTGGAGTTGTGATTTTAGCAAACTGGACTCATGGTTTTGGGAATGTGGTGATAATTAATCATGGTAATGGTCTGTATACCTATTATGCTCATGCTATGCAGTTGTTAGTCAGTCAGGGGCAGAGAGTTAAACGGGGACACCCGATTGCCTTGTTAGGAAGTTCAGGTATCAGTTCGGCACCTCATCTTCATTTTGAAATATGGAAAAACGGAAAACCTCTGGATCCGGAAAAATATCTTTATGCTGTCCAGAGTAAGGAGTAAAAGAGTTATAAAAATACAGGGAAATACATCAGGGAATAAAGATTTGAATAGAATACAGGAGATAATACATTGAGAAAAGGTAAAAGTAGATCTGATTTTGGCAGGGGCGGAGAACTAAGTACTATTATTGGCAAGGATACAGATTTAAAGGGCAATATTAAACTAAAAAAAAGTCTTCGTATAGATGGCACAATTATGGGAGATGTAAAAACCAGTGATACCATAATTATTGGTAAAGACGGTACTATAGATGGTACAGTGACTGCCAGGAATGTTTTGATGGGAGGTAAGGTAAAAGGTAATGTTATCGTTTCAGAAAAAGTGTTTCTGGAATCTTCAGCATCAATTGAAGGTGATATTACAGCCCTCCAGTTGGTTGTTGATGAAGGAGCTCATTTTAACGGGAAATGTAACATGAAAGATAAGGAAGGGAAATTCACTAAGAACAATGTGAATAAATCCGGTGATACCCCCAGTTAATTTTTACTATGTTCTGTTTATACAAATTTAATATCATTAGATATTTATATTTTTAAAACAGAATGGAGTACCGATATTATTAATACGTGCTTTGAATAGCCACTTATAAATACTACATGTAATACAATTAATAATTATTAAGATTTGATTTAAAAGGGTAATTTTTATTATGGATTAACAGGTGAGGGCAAGCAGGTATGAATAATGCAGATTTAGTATTGAAAGGAAATATTTATGGATACAAAACTTGATAATATTATAGAGAAGATAAAGAAAGAAGGAGTTGAGGATGCTCAAAAACAGGCTGATAAAAAGATAAAAGAAGCTCATAAAGATGCTGATAAGATTATAAAAGAGGCTAAAAATAAGGCTGATAAAATTGTTTCAAATGCCAAAAAAGAGATAAAAAAAATGGAAGCTACCTCAGAAGTCTCTTTAAAACAGGCATCCAGGGATACAATGCTACAGGTTAAAAATAGTATTATTGGTTTATTTGATAATGCTTTTAAGAGACAAGTCTCATCAGCTCTGACTCCTGATTTTATCAAAAAATTGATTATAAAGATAGTTGAGGAATGGGAAAAAGGTGATATTGAAGAAGTAAAGTTAAATAAAAAAGATAAGAAAAAGGTGGAAGAACTGTTGTTGTCTTCCTTAAAAAAAGACATGAAAGAAGGAATAACCATACAGGTGGATAAAGAAATTTCACAAGGTTTTCGTATCGGTTTGAAAGATGAAGATGTGTACTATGATTTTACTGAAGAAAGTATTACAGATTTAGTTATGAAATATTTAAATCCCCGGTTAAGAGAAATTCTGGATAAAAAGGATGGATAGATATTACTATTTAGTAGCACAACTTCCCACTCTTGTTTTTGAGAAAAAATCGGGTATGACCATAGAATATTTTTTAGAACAGGCTGAAAAGTGGGTTAATAAAAGGGACATTAGGAAATTAAAAAAGATTGATCTTGATGATACATCCTTTAAAAAGATGGGAGTAAAGAGTTACAGACAATATCAAGAATTTGAATATCGATTTCGTAAAGGACTTGCTGATTACAGAAAGTCTGTCAAGAAGAGTGAGGAAAGTAAGAAAGTCAGCTTTCCTGAGGAACTGGTTAAAGAAGGAGATCCTCTCAGCATTGAAAAAAAATTATTACGATACAGATGGGATTATATTGATGAACTAACCAAAGAGCATGATTTTGATTTAGATGCACTGATCTTATATTATCTAAAACTCCAAATTAAAAATAAATTATCAGTGTTTAATAAAGAAAAAGGATTAGAAGTATTTCATCAAACAGTGGATGAGAAATCTGATAGAACAGATACGTCACAAAAAGATTAATTAAGGATAGTAATGGAAAAAAATATTGGAACAATCAAAGGTATTAATGGAAATTTACTTACAGTAGGCTTTAATGGCACTGTGGTGCAGAATGAGGTGGGGTATGCCATCAAAGGTGAGGAACGCTTAAAATCTGAGGTGATCCGCATACAGGGGAATAATGCCTTTTTACAGGTTTTTGAAAGTACAAAGGGTTTGAAAATCGGAGACACAGTAGAATTTACCGGACAGATGCTTTCAGTGGCGCTGGGGCCTGGTATCCTGGGACAGATATATGACGGATTGCAGAATCCTCTCCCGGAACTAGCAGAAGAATATGGCTTTTTTCTTCCCAGAGGAGTGGTTTTAAAAGCACTTGATCAGGAGAAAGAGTGGCATTTTAAACCCCAGATCAAAAAAGCAGATACCATCACTAAAGGACAGTCCCTGGGATATGTGGAAGAGGGACAGTTTGAACATAAAATAATGCTTCCTTTTCATTTAAACGGACAGTATACAGTTGAATCTATAGCTGAAGAAGGTGATTATACAGTAAACGATACTATTGCAGAAATAGTTGATGAAAACGGAGACAAACAAGAGTTAACCATGGTATTTAACTGGCCGGTAAAAATACCAATTGATATTTATAAAGAAAGAATCATGCCATCTGAAACGCTTACCACAAAGGTGCGGATAATTGATACTTTTTTCCCCATAGCCAAGGGTGGAACCTATTGCATACCAGGTCCTTTCGGGGCTGGTAAAACAGTGCTGCAGCAGATTACCAGCAGATATGCAGAAGTTGATGTGGTGGTTATTGCGGCCTGTGGAGAGCGGGCAGGGGAGATAGTGGAAACCATGAGAGAATTTCCGGAACTTACAGATCCCAGAACCGGTCGTTCTTTAATGGAAAGAACTATAATTATCGCTAATACCAGTTCCATGCCGGTTGCAGCCCGGGAAGCCTCTGTTTACACAGCCACTACCTTGGGAGAATATTACCGCCAAATGGGTCTGAGTGTTTTACTTTTGGCAGATTCTACTTCACGATGGGCTCAAGCCATGCGTGAACTTTCAGGAAGGCTGGAAGAAATACCCGGAGAAGAGGCTTTTCCTGCTTATCTGGAGTCCAGAGTGGCAGAGTTTTATGAGCGGGCCGGCAATGTGATTCTATATACCGGGGAACAGGCCAGTCTTACTATTGGAGGAACAGTCAGCCCGGCTGGAGGTAATTTTGAAGAACCGGTAACTCAGGCAACCTTAAAGGTTGTGGGAGCTTTTCACGGACTT
>JAWODZ010000171.1:0-34256 GCA_046483025.1 bacterium | reverse complement strand
GCGCCTATCTCAAATCGGCCGTCTCCACACACTGCATCTGTCCGATTTTCGAGGAGCACGACTGTATCCCCCGAATCCAGGCCGTCAAGTCCGGCTCGATGGTCGTCATTTTTGCCATCCTTAAAGACTGTTCTCCAAACTCAGGCAGATGATTAAATATTCGTATAGATGAATAAACGAAAACTAACATGAAAAACAATCCCACAACCCACAGCAGGACCTTCTGAGCTGCAAATTTCTCTACAGTTTCCTCTCGTGTAGTTTTAAGAATCGCTGCAATCAAAATTATTAAAGTCAACGTTTCAATAATAATCTGGACAATTGCAAGATCAGGAGCATGCAGAATCAAAAAATTTATAGTTAATGCAAATCCTATGATTCCCAGAGATATTATACCTGAAAGAAGATCTTTACTTTCAAGTGCTACAATAGCTCCCAGAATCATTAAAACTGTTAATATGATGAGGGTTACCATAGTTTACCTCCCCACCAATACAATTAATAGTATTATTAATGCTATAACAACCCAGGAAAAATACATAGTCAAAACCCCGGTGTGTGCTTTTTGAAATGTCTGTGCAATCTTTTCTGATAATCGCAACAATTGATCATAAATATCATACACTTTAGCCTCTGCTTGACTGTATATTCTTTTCAGTATACCGAAGTCCTTAATGGTATTATAAAAACCAGTACCAGTTACCCGTTCTTCAATTTCTAATCTCTCTCCACCAATAAAATGGTTTTCTTCCCGGATATTACTGTAAACTCTCCCATAAAAATAAACTATGGCTCCAATACCAAGGCCGACCAATATTAAAATTGTAGCAAGACCGGAAGACCATATACCAATATAACTAATATTAGGAATAACTGGCTGAATTAAATATTTTATTGGTAATGCCAAGGGGAAAATACCAAAAATTATACATACTAATGCTAAAAAGCTGGGGGGGAACACTAAACTAAAATTAGCTTCAGAAGGCATTTTTTCACTGATTTCTTTAGAAGGAGTTCCAAGGAATATGGTATGAATAAGCTTCATAAAACTTGCCAGTGTGAGGGCACTCCCAAACATAGCTGCAATCAACCAGATAACCCATAAATTATCACCAGCAGTTCCGAGTTTGATCAATCCCTGATAAATCATCCACTTGGAAGCAAAACCGTTAATAGGCGGAATCCCGGATATGGCCAAAGAACATATGAGAAAAGAAATAAAGGTAAATGGCATCAGTTTTCCCAGTCCACCTAATTTATTTAAATCTGTTGTCCCTGTCTGATGCTGTACAGCTCCTCCGGCAAGAAATAACCCACTTTTATAAATTGCATGATTAATCATATGAAATAATCCGCCTGCTATTCCAACCGGATTACCTGTCCCGATCCCGATCACCATATACCCTACCTGTGAGATAGCGTGATAAGCAAGCAGTTTTCTCATATCATGCTGGATCAACGCCATCATAACTGCTGCAATAATGGTAAATGCGCCTAATATTAATAGTATAAGATTCATAACATTTGTCATGACAAATATATCAATACAAATTCTTGCCAGTAAATAAATCCCCAACAGTTTATCAAGAGCAGCAGGAATAAAGGCAGTGACAGACATGGGAGCACTTTCCGCAACATCCGGCAGCCAGGTATGAAAAGGCATAGCTCCAGCCTTTGAAAATACTCCTGATAAAAGAGCAAAAAATGCTATGTACGATAACGCACTCTGAAAGGGTAAACTTAATTTATCTATCTCAAAAACAGGTTGTAAGGAATAGATAAACGCAATTCCCAACAGCATTAAAGCATCACATCCACCGATTATTGCCAGGCTCTTTTTCGCTGCATAGTCTGATTTGTTGTTACCTGTCAATACCAGAAAATAAAGTGTAATTCCCAAAAATCCCCAGAAAACAAGAAGAAGTATTAAATGATTAGAAAAAGCAACTCCACATGATGCACCCACTGTCCAGAGCATGGATCCATAATATAAACTGAGATTTGGTTTACCCTGCATAAATTGCAAGGAATAAATGGAGATGAGGAAACTAAACACCCCTATAGCAAGAAATATAAACTTACTTAAACTATCAAGATGTAGAATAAGTGTATTATTTATAATCATTTGATCAGGAGTATTAATGAAAAACCAGATTGATATCCCTAATACAAATGCTGAAGTTAATAAGGTAAGCAGTTGCTTGATAACCTTTACTTTACTTGGAATAAAGTAAATGATTAATCCAACAATAATTGGTACGAATATGGGAAATAGAAGTGTATTCATTATATACCCAATTCTTTTCTTATCTTTTTGGTTTCTTTATGGGACAATTTTATCAAATCATTCCCGCTGATTACTTTTTCAGAATTCTTATCATCATCAACTATTACTACTCTTTCGGTACAGCAATAACATGGATCTACTGCAGCCAGAACAAGGGCTGCATCAGCAACCGTCTGACCAATACAGGCAACCTCATTAGACAAAATATTTGTATAGCTGGGAGCTCTGACTTTATATCGAGCTGGAAAATTCGATCCATCACTCAGACAATAGTGATACACTTCGCCCCGAGGAGCTTCAGCTCTTCCTATACCTTCACCAGCAGGAAGTTCTTTTATTTTCAAATCAATTTCACCTGGTTTCATTTTCTCAAGACATTGTTCTATTATTTTAACAGATTCTTTCATTTCAAGTATTCTGCAGGCAGTTTTGGCAAATACATCTCCCTCTTCCATTACAATCATATCCCAATCCAGCCAATCATAAGCAAAATAAGGATCATCCTTTCTGACATCTATCTCTATTCCGGAAGGTCTTGCTGTTGGTCCCACAACACAGTAATCAATTGCCTGTTGTTTTGTTAATACTCCCACACCTTTGGTACGGGCATGAATCACCGGATCATCACTAACAGCTCCTAAGAACATATCAAGACTGGGCTTTAATTCATCCATTTTTTTCCGGATCCAGGGTATATCGTCTTCCAGAATATCTCTTCTTACCCCACCAGGTTTAAACATGGCATAACTTTGCCGATTCCCTGAAATTTTTTCTAACACATCACAGACAATTTCTCTGTATTTCCAGGCCCACATCCAGACAGTATTATACCCGATAAAATGACCAGCTAAACCAAGCCATAAAAGATGAGAATGAATTCTTTCCAGTTCACAGATTATAGTTCTGACATATTGTGCTCGTTCAGGTGCTTCTATTCCGCCTAAATCTTCCATTGCACAAGTGGCTGCTGCAGGATGGCTGGTTGAACAAATACCACAGATCCTCTCAACTAAAAATATTACCTGATCCCAGGATTTTGATTCAGCTAATTTTTCAATTCCTCTATGGTTATAACCAATTTCAATATCCAATTTTGTGACTCTTTCACCATCAACATGCAGTTTAAAGAATTCCGGTTCTTCCTGCAAGGGATGATAAGGGCCAATGGGAATTATTTCACTCATTGATCCCTCCTTAAGGGATAATTCCCTTCCGGCCAGTCTTCTGGTAAAATAAGATGTTTCAGATCAGGATGATTTTTAAAGTTAACTCCCAACAATTCGTGGATCTCCCTTTCTATCCATTTTGTAGCAGTGATAACTGAAGACAAAGATTCAACTTCAATCTCAGGTTTCCTTAAAAACACCCGTAATGAAAAAACCTGGGGAAGCTGAAAAAAATCAAAATGATATAATATTTCAATCCCGCCTCTGGGTGTATCAACTCCTGAAGCAATAATAAATCTTGAGTTAAGTTCTTTAAACAGATACTCTGCAAACTCTACCAAATCCTTAGGATCGATATCAACATAAATTCGATTATCATTATGTTCATACCACTTTAGGATCTTATTACCGAAGTTGTCTTTTATTTGTTTTTTAATTTCATTCCAGGTCATGCAAACCTCATTATATCACGCTTTTTGTCTGAGCATTGTTAACAGTTTTGCTACTCCGGCAATAATACCTTCCGGTTTTGGAGGGCAACCGGGAATATAAATATCAACTGGCAAAACTTCATCTACGGTTTTGGGCATTACATAACTGCCATCAAAAACGCCATGTCCCAAAGCACAGGTACCAATAGCAATAACCACTCCTGGTTTTGGCATCTGATTATAAACCTCCTTTGCCCTTTCCATAGATTTAATGGTCATATTTCCGGTTACCAGAAGAGCATCTGCATGTCTGGGACTGCCAACCAAAACAATTCCCAAACGTTCAAGATCAAAACGTGGGGTAAGACAGTCGAGAATTTCAATATCACAATTATTACAACTTCCGGTTGAAAGGTGATATACCCACGGTGATTTTGTTAATGCTTTTAATTTAATTCCCATATTAATATCCTAACAATGCTAATACAACTGCTATTACAGCTATAAATGTCATCGGATACCAAAAAAACTTAACTGCTTGATCAATGCGTACTCTGGGATTGGTATTTCGTATTAAAATTATTAACACTAAAAGAACAACAAATTTTAATATTGACCATAAAATTGACATACCTTCAAACTTTACCCCCCCCAGAAATAAAAGAACCAGAAACATAGGTAAAGTAAAGAGCATCATCATACGTGTAAGTTTGATAGCAGCAAGAGCAGGTCCCGAATATTCAACTTCAGGACCACCCATCAGTTCAGTTTCAGCTTCGGGTATATCAAAAGGAACCAGAGTTAATTTTGCCTGCATACAGATTATTGCGACAATTAGTGCCAGGATACCCGAGACACTATTAAAAATCATTCCATATGTTTCCTGATAATTCAATAATTCACTCAATTGAATCTGTCCTTTGGTATGTATTATCGGCACAGCTACAACTAACAAAAATGGAAGTTCATCAGCCATCATTAATTTCATTTCTCTGCTTGCTCCCAGTGAAGCAACAGGATTTCTGGAGGCAAAACCACCAATGATTAAAGCAGTGGATGGTATTAAAAGAAAATAAAGAACCACAATCACATCTCCCTGAAAACCCCCATTTTTCCATAAAAGAGAACTCCAGATCATGGATGATACCAATCCTGCTGAGAGTAGCCCAAATAAGGGAGCAGTTAAAAAAGTTATTCTGGAAGAACCTGCAGGAACTATTGTCTCTTTTCCCATTAGTTTTACAATATCATAGAAAGGCTGTAAAATCGGAGGCCCGACTCTCCACTGCACCCGTGCAGTAACTTTTCTGTCCACCCAGCTGGCAAACATACCGATTATTCCGGTACAAAGAAAACATATAATATAAAATAATATCGGATTCATATTAAATATATTCTTCCTTTTTCCATGGTATTGAACGAATAATTAAATTATCATTTACTAAAAATTCATAATCTTTCTCATTTGGCTCAAAATCCCCATATTTGATGGCATCCTTGTCGCATCCTTCCACACACACAGGTTCCTGATTTTCCTCCAGGCGTTTAATACAATAATCACATCTGGAAGTTGCATAGGGAATCACTTCCGGAAGAATAGTACCGAATGGACAGGCATAACTGCAGGTATTACAGGATACACAGCGCATATTATATCTTTTTACAATACCGTTATCCTGCTTTTCAAGAGCATCGCAGGGACATGAGGTGACACAGGGAGCTTTTTCACATTGTCTACAAGTGGTAGCAAACTCACCTATTTCACGAAGATAAATGATTCCATTATTATAAGGATGATAAAAATAACTGCATTTAACATCGCAAGAATCACATTCCCGGCATTTTTCTAAATCTATATATAATCGTTTAGCCATATCTATTCCCAAATATCTGGAAAATCTTTGAGTAGTTTATAAGTGAAAACAGGACCGTCTTTACAAATAAAAAGATTGTCAATCAAACAGTGACGGCATTGGCCGATTCCACAGTACATTTTCCGTTCCATGGAAAGATAAATATCTTCCGGTTTATATCCCACCTCTAATAGTTTTAAAGTGCCGAATTTCATCATAATCGGAGGACCTATCACCACTGCAATTGAATTTTTAAGATCAGGTTTTACTTTATCCAGAAGAACTGTAACTACTCCTTCGGTTTCTTTCCAGGATTCATCAGCTTTATCAACTGTCAAATGGAGTTCAATTTTTTTACGTAAGTCATCAATCTGATATTTATAAACAATATCTTCAGGTGTTCTGGCACCATAACACATAAGAATACGTTTGAACTTATCTTTTTCATGCAGCAGACTGTAAAGCAGTGCTCTGGCCGGTGGAAAACCTACCCCTCCGATAAGAAGGAGGACCTCTTTACCATAAAAATCCTGTAAAGGAAATCCATTACCATACGGTCCCCGGATTCCTACTTCATCCCCTTTGTTTAAGTTATGAAGTCTGGAAGTCATGAATCCTACATTCTGAATAGTGAATTCCAACATATCAGGTTCTTGACAGGATGAGGACATGGCAAAGGGGCCTTCTCCGACCCCGGGAATACTTAATTCAGCGAATTGACCACAGTGAAAAGAAAAGGCCGATTCCGGTTTAACAAAAAATGTTTTAATGCCCGGGGTTTCAGGAATTACTTTTTCAATAATTCCCTTTATTGGTTTATATGGATTTTCTTGCTGATTCATAAACCCTTTTAACCTTTTTATTTTTTATCCAGATCTCGAATGCATGCTCTCATCTCAATATCTCCCTGACATCCCTCAATACATCTTCCGCATCCAGTACATCCGTATTGACTAAAATTATCATGTAAATACTTGAATTTACACATATATCGATTTCTAAAACGCTCATGTAATAATGGACGGGGAGTACCCCCACCTGCTGTGACTGCATACCCTGTAAACATACAGGCATCCCATCCCCGTAAGCGGACATATTTTTCACGGGTAACATCATCTAAAAAATAACAATGACAGGTAGGACAGGCAAAGTTACAGGCGCCACATTCAACACAAGTTTCACTATGCTCCTTCCACACCTCTGATTTATCCCAACTGCTGGAAAGAACTTCTTTATGAGATTTAGAAAGTTCAAATTCTCTGTTTTGATCCACCACTTTTTTTACAGTCTCTGATCGCTGCTTTTCCAGAGCATCTGCTTCTTCTTTTACCAGTTCTTTTAATACCTCTTCATGACCTTTTAATAACTCTCTACCCTTATCAGTCCCTACTTCTATGACAAATCCGTCCCAGACTTTGGAAAGATTCAGATCAAAACCTTCCTTGGCATAGGGTTGTCCCCCCACTAAGGTACAAAAACAAGTTTCCCAGGGTTGTGTGCAGTCTGAACTGACGATGACGCTTTCCTTCCGTCTTTTTTGATATAGAGGATCAGAAAATTCACCACCAAATGCCTGATCCAAGATAGGGAGCGCTGCCAAACCACATGCTTTTATACCTAAAAAAAGCCAGGGCTTTTCCTGTTTGATTTGATCACCAACCACCTCATCAATTGGAGGAAGCAGAAATGTTTTCAAGGGATTTGCGGATCGCGCCTGATCATATACTATGGATGAAAGATTTTCTGAACTGACAGTTTCAAGGAACAGGCTATCATCATCAGTTCTCTGTGGAGCCAAAATTGCATAAGAATCCATCCAGCTCTTTAAAATCGAGCTCCAATGTGCTTTGCCTATATAATATTTTTCAGCCATGTAATTTTATCTTATTTATATAAAACAAATTTAATTTAATTCATCCAAGCTAACTATTTATTATTTATAATATTCTTATATATTAATTATTATTATATTATAATATTAATTTCGTTCTTAAATATATAAAATGAATCTATCATTGTCAAGAAAAATTTTTAATTTACTTAATCATTATTTAAAAATATACCCTGATAATTAATTGAGATTTCATGGAGTTAAGAAAAGAAAAAAAAATTTGAAAAAAATTTAAATCTATCAGTTATAGAAATATAATATTTATATTTTATAGGGGGGGGAGAAAAATAAAAATATAAACTATATTTGTAAATATCAATATAAATATTACTATCTTAATAAATATTTAGTAATTCCTTCAGCTGCAACTTTAGCATCTGCAATAGCTGTAACTGCATCCAAATTGATATTTACAATGTCTCCACCGGCGAAAACTTTTGGAATAGAAGTCATACCATTTTTATCAACTTTTACCTTTTTTCTTTTCGTAAATTTTAGTTGATCGGCAAGTTTACCCATAAAAGAAAAATCAGGCCTTTGGCCAATTGCTTCGATAATCATATCACCTTCAAGTAACTTTGTCTTATCTTCATAAAAAGCAGGAGAAAATCTTCCCTTGTCATCAAATACAGATTTTACTTTTTTACATTCAAGGCCTTTGATGTTTCCCTTACTGTCAAGTACAACCTCTTTCGGCCCCCAGGCAGGATTAAATTGAATATCCTCCTCTTTTGCTTCTTCTACTTCCTCCGCTGTGGCCGGAAGTTCATGCCAATCCTCCAAGGATACTGTTTTTGTTATTACTTTTTCATTTGGATACTGCATATGCTGAAGTCTTATCGATTCTCTGGCTACATCCATGGCAACATTTCCACCCCCGATCACAATTATTTCTTTACCAACTTTTCTCTGTTTCCCGATTTTATTATCTTTTAGAAATTCAAGTGCCAGGCAGCATTTTTCTGCATTTTTTACACGGGTAGAAAAACTCACTGTATTACCAATTCCTATAAAAACAGCATCATATTCTTTTAACAATTTATCAAATTTTATATCCTTACCTACCTTTTTATTAAATTTAAACTTAACACCAAGAGATTTTATATAATTCACATCTTTATCGATACTCTCCAAAGGTAATCTGTAGGTAGGTGGACCTGTTCTCAATGTACCTCCACCTCCGGACAACTCGTCAAAGACAACAACATCGTGACCTTTAAGTTTAAGAAAATACGCTAATGACAGTCCGCTGGGACCGGCTCCAATAACAGCAATTTTCTTTCCTGTGGACTCTCCGGGTGATAATTCCAGAGTCTTTTTGTAGTCATCAATAATATCTGCAACATACCGTTTAAGCCACCGTATGGCAAGTGCATCTCCTCTGATACGTAAAGAGCAGGCATCCTCACAATGTTTCATACAGATTCTTCCGCAAATAGATGGAATAGGATTATCTTCATATATCTTTTTTAAAGATTCTTCCGGCATATCTTCAGAAATTGCATGAATATATTCAGAAATTTTCAGGTGTGCAGGACAGGCTTCTTCACAAAGCTTACATTCAAGACAACGGGCTGCCTCGCTTATAGCTTCATCTCTATTATATCCGATTATTTGCTCAATAAAAGAAAATTTTCTCTTTTTCGGAGGGACCTCCGGCATTTTAACTCTATCCGGCTCAAAAAGCGCATACTTAATTTCAGGTGAAAAACCACTATAATCTTTTTTCCGGTGCGACAAACTGGCCTTCAACACTGAGTATTCCTCAGCAGACACAAAACTGTCTTTGTCAGTTTTCTCATCCTTGGGAATAAAGGTAAATGTATCCGTGTTAAAATGAATATGAAAATAATCTCTTGTTAATGAAAGAGAGCCGGGAGGACAAATATCAACACATAAACCACAAAAACAACATCTGCCGTAATCCAGTTTAGGACGTTCATTTTTTATTCCCTCCTGTGGCTTTGACAACAGTTCAGCGATCTTAACCATTTCAATTGCCTCATTCGGACATATGTCAGCACAGTTGCCGCATCCGGTACAGGTATCCCAATCATTAACATGAAATCCTCTGTACCTGACTGCTGGTTCTTTTAACTCAAAAGGATAACGGATAGTCTTAGGCTTTTTAAATAAATATTTTATTGCTTTAAATGGATTTAAAAAACTTGTTTCTGCCATTTTTTTTCCTATACTTTTTTTTACCGATCAATTTCCGGGGCAACAACATATAAACTGATCATAATATTACCCACATCAGCAATGCTTTCGCCCACCAGTACTTTTTCTAAAATAGTGAGGCCATGAGAATATGAAGGAGTTCTGAAATGAACACGATAAGGTTTATCTCCGCCATCACTGACTATATAAAGCCCCAGTTCTCCCCGGGAAGATTCACATCTGACATAAGCTTCACCTGCCGGAATTTTCCATTTAAAAGGATTCGGAGTTTTAGTGAAAACAGCACCCTTGTTCGGCATTTTGTCAATCAGATTAAATATCATATGCACACTTTCAATCATTTCATCCCGGATAGCTAATAGCCGCGAATAAGCATCGCCGTCTTTTCTGGTCGGAATTTCCCATTCAACCTGATCATAGGCTGCATACGGTTCAATTTTCCGTATATCATACTTCATACCAGTTGCTCTCATTGCATGTCCAACTGCTCCCATCTTCACTGCATCCTCACGGCACAACCGACCTATACCTTTAGCTCTTTTTTCAAACAGTCGGTTTTCAAAAAATGTAGCGTTATAATCAGGCACCTTACCGCCGATAGAATGCAAAGTGTTGATAATTTTATCTTCAAAGCCTTGAGGAAAATCGCGACGTACTCCACCTGGGCGAATATAAATATGATACACACGAGCTCCGGTAAGTTCTTCAAACAAATCCAATACAAGGTCTCTGTGATACATAGCCCACTGAGCAACTGTATCAAATCCCAGCATATTTGAATATGCCCATAATCCAAATAAATGAGATGCCACCCGGGCAAGTTCACAATAAATACTTCTGATAAATTTTCCCCGTAAAGGTACTTCAATACCAGCCAATTTCTCTACACCCATGGAATAAATCAGTTCAATATGATCAGGCTCCACTACATTAATTCTGCAAACCAGTGGAAAATTCTGTATCCAGGTTCTGGATTCCATAAGTTTTTCAAAACCACGATGCAAATATCCCGGATTTGCATCAGCTTTCTTGATTCTATCACCTTCTACTTTTAAAGTGATACTGAAATTTCCCACCATCCCCAGATGCTGTGGTCCAAAATATAGTTCAAGTTCTCTCATATTCTACCTTTTCTTTATTCAACTGCAGGAATATCTTCAAAAAAATCTTTTACAAATTTCCTTGTATCAAAATCTTTCCTGAAAGGAGGTATTTTATATTCCAACTCCAGGAAAAGCGGGGTTAACCGTGGATGACCTTGAAAATATATTCCGAAAAGTTCGTGGAGTTCACGTTCATACGGTTCTGCATTTTCAAATATATCAATGACGGTCATAAAATTTGCTTTATCCCGGGGAATTCTGGTTTTCACAATAATATTTCTTTTTTCTTTTTCCGTGAATTCCTGGTCATTCTCCATATATGCAGATAGGATATAGACAAGTTCCAATTCATTTTCTTCGATTAAATCAACACATGATATTAAAGCTAAATGTTCATACCCGATATTTTTTAAAAAACTTAGTATGGAAACAATTCCATTCTTAGCAATATTTATTACCATTTCGTTACCAGTAATATTAATTTTTATATTATTAAATGATGATTCAATTTTTTTCTTCAAAGTTTTCATTTTTACAAATCCTTATGAAAATAATGGTGGCCAGTCAAGTGCACCAAATACTTTTTCCTGGTTTGCACGATAATATTTATATTTTTCACGATATTTTTTATATCCATTTGCCATATCTTTATCTATTAAAGTCCAGAGATGAGTAACAGCTACAAAAATAGCTTCCGGCCTGGGCATACAGCCGGCAATCCATCCATCTATTGGAATATATTTATCTAGTTTTTTAATAGTATTATAGGAATCCCAGTACATTCCGCCGTTAATGGGACAAGAACCAAACCCTACTGTAAATTTCGGTTCAGGCATTTGTTCATAGGTACGAATGATGGCTTTTAAGGTCTTGGTGGATACATATCCGGTAATCAAAAATAAATTCGCTTGTCTCGGAGTCGCTACTGGAATTACTCCAAACCGTTCTGCATCCCACCTGGCTGTAATGGAAGGCGGCACTTCAATAATTCCACATCCGGTACAAAAATAAATTGCATGAAGAGAATATTTATGCCCCATTTTCGCAGGAGATTTGAACCATTTTTTTAATTGATTTCTATCCATACTTAATTATCCTATTTGTTTAATTAACTATAATAACAATTATCAGACCTATAAAGGCGAGCAATGTAGGCCAAATCCATAAATACTTTATTGCCTGTTCTATTCTGAATCGCGGGAATACTGCATTAATAAAAAGACCAATTATAAAAACTATTATCATTTTTACCAGAAATACCACAATTCCCAGAATACTGCCCAATACTGTATCAGCAAATCCTGCAAAAATCCCGAAAAAATCCCATCCTCCTAAAAATAAATTTACAAAAAGAGCAATACCAATAAATTCACTTAACGCGTGCTGTATATGAGCGAAAGCTAAATATTTACCCCCATATTCTGCCTTAGGACCCGATGATATTTCCTGTGCTGCACCCACAACTTCAAAAGGTCTGATTCCCAGTATAGCTGGCAGTATTAAAACATAAGAAATTCCTGATAATAACAGAGGTAATGAACCGAAAGACCACCCGTTGATGCTTTGTCTGCTTACTATCTCAACAATAGAAATAGTATTGTAATGCGTCATTACTGCAAGGATAATTAACAGCAAAGGAATTTCATAACTTAATGCTAAAATAAATTTTCTTGATATTCCTATACTGGTATTAGGATTAGCAGCTTCACCACCACTCAATGCTATTCCTAAAGGAGCTAACAGCATGATATATAATATTACAAGTAATCCACCTCCGGAACTTAAAGGACACATATACCCTATGGGAAGAAACAGAATCACCAGAATTGATCCTGCCATAGAAATAATTATCCCTATTTCAAAGATAAAACCATGACTCATTGCCTTTTGACTGAATAACCGTATAATATCAATAATCGGCTGATAGATAGGTGGGCCATAGCGCCAGTGGATTCTTGCCATTATCTTTCTGGCTAATCCCAGAAAAAATATTCCTGTAAATAACGCAATTAGCGGTGAGAGTATGATCTCAATAATATTCATTAAAATACACTCCATTTTAATTGTACTAAAATCAATAATGCCAGAAAAAGAACAATATACATAACATAAGTACCAATATAACCTGTATAAATCCGTCTTATAGTATTACATGCATTTTTGATGAATTCAGTTAAATTGACATAAAATGCATCAACAAAATCCTTGAGATAAGGACGTATCATTCTGTCAAGAGGGTTATAGAAGGAAACAGTATAGTGATATTTATCTTTAGGAACAGCAGCACCTGCAGCGTAACTGTCATATTGATCAACTTTTGCTGATCTGCGGCTTACTTTAAAAATTAATCCAATTATGAAACAGGCAACAACAAGAGCTGCAAAAATGTTCACTGTACTCAATGTTCCTGTTTCAGAGGCAATTCCGCCTAAGGTAACCTGTAATGACTCAAAACCTAAATAGGCATCAACAGAATTAATCATTTTTAAAGGTAATCCAGGCAAAACTCCAAAAAGAATAACCATTAAAGACAGCAGTATTATGGGTAATTGCATGGAAAAAGGAACTTCCTTGATATCTTTAAATTTCTCAGGAAGCTGACCTAAGAAGATGTTATGCAAAAATTTATATCCGTATAATATCGTGCCCCAGGTTCCCAGGAATGCAAAAAATGCCAACAATGGATTCCCGCCTAAAATTAATGTTTTATAAATCAGCCATTTGGAAACAAACCCGTTTGTCAAAGGAAGTCCTATTAAACCACTCACCCCAATTAGTGCTCCCGTGAAGGTAACAGGCATTCTTTTAATCAAACCGCCTAATGAATTTAAATCTCTGATTCCACCAGTCCGGTATTCAATTGCTCCGGCTACAAAAAATAGCAATCCTATATAAATACAATGATTTAGAATATGGAATGTACCACCCGCCATTCCCAGACTGGTAGCAAAAGCTACCCCTAAAATCATATACCCGCCTTGTCCCACTGTACTCCAGGCTAAAATTCTTTTTGAATCATTCTGCAGCAAAGCAGTCAAGGCTGCAAAAATAATGGTAATTGCTCCAATCCAGCAAAAAACTCCGTTAAAACTTATTCCCCCGAATTTCAGTTTATTTAAGATATCCAGACCGATTATCATATACATAAATAAATACAATCCATACATTCCTTTTCGTACCAATACTGCTGAGAGTATGGAAGAAAAAGGAGACACTGCTTCTGCATGAGCATCAGGCAGCCAGGTATGAAAGGGCCAAAAAGCATTAATAACAATAAAAGCTATGGAAAACATAATTAAAATAAAAAGTATATAGTTCAAAGAGGCACCTTGTATGAGAACGGCCAGGGAGGATATTTCCAGAGTTCCAAAATTGACATATAAACTGATTATACCCAGGAGCATTGCCATGGATCCAATAATTGACATAATAATATATTTCATACCGGCAAAAAGTGCTTTATCTCCTCCCCTGTAACTAATCAAAAGATATGTACTCCAGCTCATCATCTCCCAGAATATAAAAAATGATACCAAATCACCACAAAGTACGGTTCCCAGCATACTGGCATTAATGAATAAAGTAGTGAAATAATAATAATCCAGTTTATTTTTATTTTCCATGTATTTAAGAGAATAGATGATAGATAACAGACCAATGCCAACAATTGTAACAGCAAAAAACCAGGAAACCATATTCATTCTCAGAATTAAGGGTATATTGAGAAAGCTTATATCAATTGGCTTCTCAATATTTCGTCCGTAAAAGAAAGCAGTAACTACTACTAACGCTAATGCATTCAGTACAGCAAATCCATTGCGGAGTTTAGATGATATCTTACCTAAAAAATAGGTTAAGAATGCACCACCAAAAGCAATAATAATTAATAGCTCCAAACTCATCCTAATACACTCCTTATATAATCAATTTTATTGATAAGCTCTGATGCAGCTGGATTCAAAATCTTTGTTACAAAATCCGGGTATAGTCCAATAAAAATTATCATAGAAGCAAAAATAAACATCGGAATCAATCCAGCAACAGGTGATTCTCCTTTTTGATCAATTTCATTACTATGCTTAAAATACATTCTCTGAATGATGCGGAAAAAATATGCTCCTTCTATGACTGTACCTATTAATACAATACCAATCAATATTGTATACAGTAATTCTCCCTGAGCAAGTGCTGCCTGGATAATCATAAATTTACTCGCAAACCCCACAAAAGGAGGTAACCCTATCAGAGAAAATGTACCAATAGTAAAAAGAAGACAGGTAAGGGGCATCTTACGACCAATCCCCTCAAAAGAAGATATCTTCATCGAACCTGTTTTATAAATCATAAAACCTGATGCCAAAAATAACAACGCTTTGCTTAAGGTATGATTTATCATCTGGAACAATCCCCCACTTACTCCATAGGAAGAAGCAATTGAAAAAGCAAAAAGAATAAGACCAATTTGTCCAATACTTGAATAGGCCAGCATTCTTTTAATGTTTTCCTGGCTAAAGGCACACATTTCCCCGATCAAAAGTGTTAATACTCCTAAAAAGAGAAAAAACATGAAAAAATCTGAAACATCAAATATGGTAAAAAGAACCCGAATAACAGCATACAGTCCTACTTCAATCGCTATTCCCGAGAGAACAGCACTGACAGATGAGGGTGCTGAGGAATGAGCATCAGGCAGCCAGGCATTTAAAGGGAAAATAGCTGCTTCAATCCCTAATCCAGTAATCATCAAAACCATTGGTATAAAGACAGCAGAAGAACCTACTGTTTCAATCTGACTGGCAATATCTGCCATATTAAGAGTTCCAAACTGACCATACAGTAAGCCGATTCCCACCAGGAGAAGACTTGATCCTATGGATCCCTGAATTAAATATTTAATCGAAGATTCTATGCCTGCTTTGTTGCCAAGATATGCTACCAGGGCATAGGAAGAAATACAGAGAACTTCAAAAAAGACAAATAGATTAAAAATATCACCTGTAAGTACAACACCTGTTGCTCCGGTCAGAAGCAGCATATAAAGAATATGATACTTTGGCTCTGCCCCTTCTTTTATATATTTCAGGGCATAGATAGCTACCAAAAAACCTGTAATTGAAATTAAAACAGAAAACAAAATTCCTACCGGACCTACGACCAGATTAATACAAAAAGGAGGCGAAAATCCTCCAATCTTAACTATAATATTCTCTTTCAGCACCCGGGGTAAGAGTAATAAGGCAATCACTGAATTAAAAAGAAATCCGATAACCGGAATCCACTTTACTATCCTTTTTGATATCAACTCTAATAATGGCACTAAAAAAGCAAGACCTAAAGGTACTGCAATCAAAAATACTGGATTTAAATTAATCATCTCATTCATATTATTCTATCCTAATTTACCACTTTTTGTATTTGATATTTACCATTTTTGTTCTTTAATTTTCTGTAAATTAAGGGTTCCAAAATGATTATATAACCGTATGGCCAGGGAGAGAGCCAAAGCTAGAACAGCCAGTCCTATTACAATAGCTGTAAGCACTAGAGCCTGAGGAACCGGATCTACCATTTTTTGTACATCCAATCCTGTTTTGGAAAAAATCGGAGCAGTTCCATCACGAAAGTACCCAAGAGAAACTATAAATAAATTAACACCCGTTTCCAGGATACTTAATCCAATTATCACTTTTATAAGATTCCGCTTTGAGAGCATTATAAACAGACCTATTAGTACAAGTCCAAATGCACCAATATAAAAAATATGATTCTGTAAAAAATTAATCATCAGCTTTCCTCCATAAGCTGGTCAATAATCGCACTTAACTCCGAACCTACTTTGAATCCAATAGCAACATAGATTATAGGAATAATGCCTGCACTGAATAAGGTGTTAAATTCACCTTTTGGCAGAAAATTTGATAAAAAATACTGTCCGCCAACTGCAAGGCCAACCAATCCGAGTACAACAAAGGTTAATCCACCCAGGGACTCTGCGATCTTACTGCCAGCTTCATTAATTCTTTTTCCACGACATCCAAGATAAACCAGCACAAAGGCAGAAGCAACAACTGCACCTCCCTGAAATCCTCCGCCAGGTGTCAGGTGCCCATGAATAAAAATATAAGATCCAAAAAGCAAAATAAGTGGAAACAGAAATCGACACCCTGTATTAAGAATCAGACTTGATGGTTCTACCTTTATTTTCTCTTTTCTTTGGAAAGTTGCCAGAACCGCTCCTAATCCAATGGCTGCCAGAAAAAGTACTGTTACCTCACCCAAGGTATCAAAACTCCGATAGCTAACTACAACTGAAGTAACAATATTGGAAGCTCCGGTTTCCTCTTCACCTTTTTCAATATAGTATTTTCCAACCTTGGTTTTATGCTCTCCAAAAGGTATTGCTTTAAGGGATGTAAAAATCCCCCAGGCAATGATAAACAATAAAATTATTCCAATAAATTTTCTCATTCTTCATACCTCTTTGTTCGCTTAATAGCTATAATAAATACAGCTGTAACCAGTGCCGCACCGATTGATGCTTCTGCCATAGCTACATCGGGGGCATGAAGGAAATAAAAAAGAATCGCCGCTATTAAACTCACCATACATGCAGCTATTACTGCACTTATCAAGTCCTTGAAAATTAATGCTGCAATTGCTGCCACAATCATCAAAAGCACTAATACGCTAATTATTATTATCATATTTACTCCCTGTATTCCTTGAAATCGTCCGATTTATCCACTACACTTTCCTCACAAAGACTAACCCCTATTTTCTTGGAAGCTCGTGCAATTGCATGACTGGATACAGGATTAGTAATCAGAATAAAAACAGCAATAAGCAAGCATTTCCAGAACCATTCCGGTTGCACTATTCCTACTCCAATAATAGTAAAAAAAGCACCAAAAGTAGTACACTTTGTTCCAGCCTGAATTCTATTATACACATCCGGAAGTCGTAATACACCAAAATTTCCCAACATCAAAAACACTACTCCAATACCTGTTATAATTAATCCGACCAATTCCATTTATATCCCCCTTTCCAGAAATCTTGCCAGAGCTACCAATCCCACAAAGGCCAGTAGAGAATAAACCAATGAAACATCCAGATAAACATATCTATTGAAGGCAAAACCTAAAAGAACAAGAAAAGCAACCACAGTGGTAGTGATAGTATCAACTGCAACAGCTCTGTCTGAGGCAGTAGGGCCTAATAACATACGTATAAGACTAAAAACAAAACCTAATCCTATAACAGCTAAAAAAACTAAAATAATTGTCTCATTCATGCGAATATCACCTTTAGATATTTTTCAAATCTTTCACCTATATTTTTTGTGGATTCTTCTATATCTTCTGAACGGACATAAATCCAGTGGATAAGAAGCTTATCACCTTTGATATCTAAAGTAAATGTACCCGGAGTCAAAGTGATAGAATTTGCCAGTATCAACTTTGCAATATCCTGCTTCAAGGATGTTTTTATGACTACAACTCCTGGTTTTATAGGCATAGTAGGATGAATTACCCGATAGGCAACATCAAAATTTGCTTTGGTAATTTCTATAAAAAGTACAAAAATATATATAATAAAATATATAAGTCGTTTGATACTAAAAGGTGGAAGACCGAGCTGTGTATAATTTTTACTTAAAAATACCGACAACCCCAGAGAAATCAAAATACCGACACCAAATTCCTGCCATTGGAAACTTTTGGTAAGCAAAACCCAGATAATTAATAATAAAAAGAAAAGATAAAAAAAATTTTTTATCTGATATTTGTTGTTGGACCCGGACATTCATATTTCCTTTCAATTATTCTTTAATAATTTATTCTAAATTTTTATAGGAATAATAAGCTAATTTTGATAATTCAGTACTAAGATCAATACAGGTCACTTCAATATTTTCAGTCATAACTATCTGACAGGGCGCAAAGGAAAGGATAGCTTTTACCCCGGCTCGTGCCATTCGTTTTGCAATCTCATGGGCTGCTGCCTCCGGTACAGTTAGAATACCGATTTTTATATTTTCTGATTTAATTCTCTTTTCCAGATTATCTATATCTTCAACAGTTATACCATGGACTTTTACCCCGATTTTTTTCTTATCATTATCAAAAGCCATGAAAATTTTAAATCCTTCAGATTCAAAACTGGGATAAGACATTAATGCTTTACCGATATTCCCTACTCCTACTAATGCAACCTTTGCAGCCGGGTCTAATTTAAGTATACCCCGAATTTCATCAATTAAATTATCAACATCATATCCTACACCTTTGGTTCCGAAATCACCAAAATAGGAAAAATCTTTTCTTATTATTGCAGGGTTGATATTACATAATTTTGATATTTCATAAGAAGAAACATTTTTTTTGCCTAGCTTGGAGAAACAGAGTAATGACCTGAAGTAGGTGAATAAACGACTGATCGTTTCTTTTGGTATGGTATTTTTCATTTATATCATCCACTGGTTGTGATTGTGAAGATAATCACAATCACAATAATATATAATATGAAAAATGAAAAGTCAAGGATTTTTTTAAAAAAATAAAATTTTTATACCCATGAGAATTAACATTATTCCCAGCATAAATTTCAGTACTTCATTTGGTAGTATTGTCGCAAACTGTGATCCGATAAAACTAAAAATTAAAAAACTAACCATAATCACAATAGCAGCCTTTAAATGAACAAATCCTTTCGTGTAATAATTATAAGCAGCAAGTAAACTTACCGGAGCTGCGACAATCAACAACGTTGTTCCTTGAGCCATCTTTTGGGGTAAATGAGCCATAAAAAGCAATGCAAAAATAATGATTGCCCCACCTCCGACACCGACCATCCCCATAACCAATCCAGCGATTAAGCCAATGGCGATATAAATTAATACATTAGTCATATTTTCCCTTATTTTTACAACTATGAAATATTACTATCATTTTATGTAATAGATTTTTTACTAAAATTTGATATTTGTAAAATTTATGAATTATCACTATTTTTTGATTCTCTTCCTTTGATGACATCGGTTAATGCTTCTTCTATATTTCCTTTTTTAAAAAACAGTTTCATCCCTTTTTCTTCCAATCTGGTTATTCCTTTTTTACCAATATGAGCAGAAATGATCGCTGAACAATCATTGATTAAATCATAGACATCCAGGGTCTTTAAATGCTGCATGGTGTGTTCATAAGGATTGGCTCTTATTTCAATCAACTCAAAATGTTTATTATTTATAATTTTATAAATATACATTTCTTTTGCCATACCAAGCATTTTAGGAAAAATTAATATTCCGTCATTAGTTGGAACGGCAATCTTAGCCGATCTCATATTCTTTTCTAGCCCCTAATAATCTGACATAATCTTTAAAAAACAAAAACTCTTCAAACTCTGAAAAATCATATTGTGTCAGTATGTGCTTCCAGTCTCTTTTAATAAAATCAAATGCATATTTACATTCCATTTTCTTAAAAATAAGACGATGCAAAAACGGCATCTCATCAATATCAAACTCTGAATAGTCAAGTATAAAAAATGCACCATCTAATTTTAAATGACGAGAAACGTTTTTAAGTACTGTTTTGCGAATATTATGCGGAAAACCGTGAATGACAAAACTGATAAATATTTTATCGAATTTCTCTGATAAATCAAATGGCTGATCAATTCTTTGTTGGATAAATTGTATATTCTTATGGCTGGCACATTTCTTATTAAACTGTTTTTCCATAATGGAAGATACATCTAAACCAATTATTCTTCCGTTATTGTTCAAATATTTTTTCATAATACAGGCATTACGTCCGGTGCCACACCCTAAATCAAGTATTGAATCATCAGGTTGTATATCCATTGCTTTAATTGCTCTGTTAATAAACACATAATAAAGACCCAGCGAGGCAATATTCAATAAAATATCATAATTCTTTGCTGAAAAAGAATTTAATTCAACACCTGAGTCAGGATATATTTTAATTGATTTTTTATTCATTTTTGACAGTCCAGTTGATAGATAAAATAAAAAGATATAATAATTAACAATATAAAGAGTAAAAAAAAGTGTACAAAGCCAAATTCAGTAATTATCCAGCCCCCTAAAAAAGGGAAAATAACCGGAAGAATATTACCTGCACCAGATAATCCAGTATATAATGCTCTATTTTCATTAGTACTCACTTCCAATAAAATACCACTGATTGAAATGGTATGCATGGTAAATACAATTCCACCTGCCAGAAAAATATAGGGAAATAAAATCGGACCAGGCAGTACAATAATAAATAAAGGAATTAAGAGAGCAATAACGGAACTGATATACAACATTTTCTGGTATCTTACTTTTTTAGAATAGTAAAAAAGTATACTGCCTGTTAAAACACCACCTATGACTTTTAAAAATAAAAAATTGCCGATATCCTGACTGCCCGCTGCAAATATTTTCTTTGCATAAAGAATTAAAAATGGCATCAGAATGATACATAATCCCTGAGTATTTTTGATCAATAAATAATTTTTTAATTTTCCATTTTCCTCTATATCCATTTTTATACGCTGGATGAAATGCATCCAACCCTCAATTTTTTGACTGGCTGCATAAACTTCTTTGATTTTCCAAAATCCTAAGGATGCGATTCCCAAAACTACAGTTGCAATAAAAAACATGGCAGCATAATTAATAGGATAATTCGCAGTAGCGAGGACCTTCTTTGCCATAAAAGCAGAGAGTAAAACAACTAAACTGGCAATTATCTGCTTCATGGAAAAGAAAACCTTTCTCTTCTTCTCTAATACAGATTTGCCTAAAATATCAACATAATTAATATTTGCAAATGCACCACTGAATGAAAACAGGGATATCAAAATAAAAATTAACCAAATTATTGAACTATCACTGAAATACGATGAAAAATAAAAAATTAAAGCCATGCCACCAAGTGCAAAAATACGGGTATTAATCCCCCCTAACAAATAACTTTTTTTCAAAGACCGGTTATTTAAAAAGGGAGTAAAAAATAATTGACCGAATCGTGCTCCGCCTATCATAATAGCTGTAAGTATCCCAACTTGAATAGAACTGCCTCCTGCATCCACCATCATAGCCGGAATAATGGTATCCACATCCATAAAATTTTTAGCCAATGCTAAAAAAACAGCATGCCATAAAAAGGCATAATAGTTATGTCTCGATATTGCTTTATTTAGTTCCATAAAATAATTTTCTTTAATAAAATTTCCGGTTGGTTTATCAATAAAAATATTGTAATATGATTGCCAAGAGACAATGATATTCATTTTGTGGATTATCAGAGTTGATGTTGTTTTCTCCATCCCCTGAATCCAAAAAACAGACAATAAACCAACACCCCTAATAACAAAATATGGTTGACATTGAAAGTTAAAGGACCAAGATGCCCCAATATCTGTTTTGGTTCATAATATCGGAACTGATCCACAATAACCCGATCAATAGAATAGTAAATAAATACCAGAAAAAAAGTATAACCAGAAAATTTTCGCCACCGCTCCAGCCAGAGAATCAAAAAAAATCCTATAAATCCCAAAGCAGAGGCAAACAGCTGGGCTGGCCATAAAGGAACTCCAGGAAAGTATAACCCTGCAACACTATCTGGAGGGAAGACAATACCCATCCAGCTATCAGTAGGGCTACCAAAACAACAACCGTTTAAAAAACATCCACCTAAACGCTGCATACCAATACCAAGGAGAAAACATGGAGCAATAGTATCGGCCAGGGCAATAAAATCAATCTTTTTTATTTTAACATACACATAGGATGCTACAAGTGCGAAGACCACGCCTCCAACCATGGATAATCCGGCAATTCCCAAATGACCTTTTTGAAACGGATTAATCACGTCAAGCCAGCTATCCCTAAACCGATCCAGATGAAAAACAACATACCAGAGACGGCTTCCGATTAAAGCTGAAATGATAACCACTAAAGAAAAATCAAGTATTATTGAAGAATTTATATTAAAACGAGAACTTCTTTTTATCGCCACTAACATTCCAGTTAAAAAAGTGATTGCAAAACACAATCCCCAGCTGTGAAGTTCAAAACCACCTATTCTAAAAATGACGGGATACATTCTAACTCCTTTACTATTAAAATACGTCAATCATTCTTGCCAGAGCTGCTTTACCTCTGTATTCCGGAAGAAGCATAGGTGATCTTCGTTTGGGTTTTACTCCTGCATCCTTAAGCATTTTTATGTATTTTTTCATATGCTGGAGAGTTAATTTACCCTGTTTCTTTCCTGATTTCACATACTCGGCAGCAGAGATACCGGATCGTCTTCCGAATACCATCGTATCAAGAGTTGAATTTCCCATTAATCTGTTTTTACCATGTACCCCACCAGATACTTCACCTGCAAGCCACAATCCTTCAAGGGTGCTATGACCCCATGGATCTGTCTCTACTCCTCCGTTCTGATAATGAAGAGTTGGAAATACAAGGACAGGATTTTTAGCCATATCTATATCATATCTGTTAAACATCCGCCTCATACCAGGAAAGGCTTTTTCAATGTATCCTTCACCATTTTTTAGTTCGATCATAGGTGTATCTAACCATACCCCTCTTAATCCGGAAGGGGTGGTAATCCCTTTATTCCTGACATAACATTCTCTTATTAATGCTGATGCCTCAACATCTCTGGGTTCAAGCGGAAATACAAATGCTTCTCCATCAATATTTACAGGCTGAGCACCAGAGCTTCTCAATTTTTCAGTTAAAAGATATCCGATTATCTGTACTGGATAGGCAGCACCTGTGGGATGATACTGAACTGTGTCCACATCTCTTAACTTTGCACCCGCCCGATAGGCAAGGACAATACCATCTGCAGTTGCTCCATAATGATTTGTGGTTGGAAAACCTCTTATATGAAGTCTACCAAACCCCCCGGTTGCAAGAATAGTAACTTTTGATTCGACTATTTTGTACCCTCCTGTTTCAAGATTGTAGAGTATTGCGCCGGTAACTCTGTTTTTACCATCTGTTAAGAGTTCTACAGCCGGAAAGTGTTCGATACATCCTATTTCTCTGTTTCTGAATTCATCCCGAATAACCCTGAACTCTTCAAGTCCGGTATAATCTCTGCAGGAATGCAGCCTTCGTATTGATGTGCCTCCTCCCCATTTTTCCACAAAATCTCCATTTTCCTCTTTATCAATGATTGCACCTAACTCATGTAGCCAGTGTATTATAAAGGGAGCATCTTCCACTAATGCTCTGAGTACATCTGGTTTGTTAGTAAAGTGTCCGCCTCCCATGGTATCAAGATAATGTCTTTGTACAGAATCGATTTCTCTGTCTGCTGCCTGGGTGCCTCCTTCAGCCATGATTGAATTAGCATCACCATGTCTTAATTTGTTTACAAGTAATATTTTGTCTTTTGAAATTCCTTTCTCATTTGCCCAGATACAAGCAGTTGTGCCAGCAAGACCGCCCCCAATTACCAGAATATCTACACTATAATCAACCTGATCAAGATCAACTTCTTTTTCTTCAATAATAGGATAAGCTTCCAGTAAATCAACAACTGGATTTGTTCCATATTCACCTTTGTTCTGACCAATAGATATTTTTCTTTTTCCTCCGGGTGCATAATCCGGGTGTAATTTAAGTACTTCTTTCTGCTCTTTTTCACTCATTGCAGGAGGTGTATAATCCAGTCTTTTTTGTCTTGTTTTATGTACTCTGTCTATCAGATCATAAATATACTGCGGATAACCTTCGATATATTTTAATTCAGCCATAACTCTTTCCTTACGTTTGTTCTCGTTTTCTTTCACTGTATAATTTCTCAAGTTCTTTTTTGCTCATACCCATTAATGTATCCATTTCTTTATCAAACTTCCCTTTTTTAATATCTTTTATCCTTTTTAAAAGATGTTCCGGTTCAGGACCACTCCCATATTTTCCATACATCCTTCGTGCGAGTTGTGCAACATTATATTGTACTATCTCTGAAGGACATCGTATTGCACAAAGACCGCATTGAATACAATCAAATGATTCATTTGCTACTGCTTCAAAATCACCTTTAATTGCTGCCTGGACATAATCCATTACCTGAAGATCCTGGGGACAGGCTTTGGTGCAGGTATTACATGATACACATCTGGCTACTTCAGGGTAATGTTTAAAAATCGTAGAAACTTGATAGTCTTCTTTGTTAATATTATAAACAGCTTTTTCTGCTGGTGTAAATGGTATCTGCACCAGATACATCTCATCTTCTACTCTTGTTTGACAAGCCAGTCCTGTTTGAAGTTTATATTCCCCTTTTTTTCGAAACACTGTGGAACAAGCACCACAGAAACCTTGTCTGCATCCGCAACCCCGTATAAACTTATATCCTGCATACTCTATAGCAGTTAATATGGTTAAATCTGCTGGAACTTTATACGCCCTTCCCATAATATAAATTGTTACCCAATGTTTAACATCTTTATCCTCAACCCCGGCTACCATCGGTTTGCTTGCTGTAGCAATACGTTCCATTACCTCCTTTGGATCTAATCTTTTAGTTTTTTCATCTTTCATTTTTACTCCTGTAACAATTTTTTCTTTTTAAGTAATTTTTCCGGGTCAATATAATTTAAATCAAATCTGCAGTATTTTTTCTCAACTCCAAATGCAATTGCAATAAGCTGAGTAAAATAAAAAACAGGAATGTGCTGGAATTCCGGATGTTGTTCCTTCACCTCTTTTTGTCTGTTGTCCAAATTAAAAGCACATAACGGACAACTTGTTGTTATTGCTTCTGCACCTTCTTTTTGAGCATGTGTAAGAATTTTATATCCTAAATTAGATACTGCATCTTTTTCATGAACTGTCTGATAACTGCCACAACATACCTTTTTATAAGGATTGTCTATAACTTCTGCACCTAATGCTTCAAGCAATTCTGTTTGAATTGTCGGGTCTTCAGGATCATCTATCCCTACTTCCTTTGGACGGAGCAGCATACAACCATAATAAGGAGCAATCTTTAATCCCGAAAGTGGTTTTCTTACTTTCTCCTCTAGTTTATCAAACCCCACATCTTGTAATAATTTCAAAAAATGAATAACTTCTACATTGCCTTTATAATCTTCCTCCAGATACATGAAATCATTTATTTTATCAAGATCATCAGGATTCTCTTTCACTCGAAGATTTGATCGTTTCAATGTATTATAACACATTGAACATACAGTCACTAATCTGTATTCATCCTTCACCAATCCATTGTCATTCATCTCCTGCACTCTGATGAAATTTCTGATGGGTGCAACATGATGAATTAAATCATCAGATGTTAAGGAATATACAGTGCCGCAACAATTCCATCTGGGGAGTTCAACGAGTTCTATATCTAATGTTTTTGCAACCTCAAGAGTAGAAGTTTCAAGATTTTTTGCATTTGTTTTAAGTGTGCATCCTGGATAATATGGTATTTTCATATTCTCACCCTGTAAATTTCCGAAAACTACTTATTAATGCGATTTGTGGCAATTTTTTCATTTCATCGTCAGGAATCTTTCTTACATCAATATGGTCCACTGCCTTCCGTAAGGTTATCTGCCTCAATGCCTCTGCCACTTTTGATAAATCCAATCCTCTCGGACATCGTACTGTACAGGTAAAACAAGAGGCACAGAGCCACATTGCCCTGGTTTCTAAAACATCCTCCTGTCCTAACTGAACCTTTCTCATCATCTGAGATGGTGTTAAATCCATTTCATCAATCATGGGGCAACTGCCAGAACATACTCCGCATTGGTCACAGCGGGTTATCGGCTGACCACTCATCTCACCAACTTTCTTTAAAAACTCAACATTCTTGGATGTAATGACAACATTCTCTCTCATATAAGTGCCTTTCTATCTTTATCAGGTATAGGTCCTTCCTTTTTGATAAAATCTGCCAAATTATTAACATTGTTAACAAATCCAACTAACATTACAGTTACAAACTGAACAAATTGTATTCTCTCTTCTTCTATTCCCTTTTCTTTTAAAATATCTTTTACTTTAGATATATTTGAATTAATGGTTGAAATAACGTGTGGAAACGGAGACGATTTCTCTTCACTCTCTCCAAAAAGTATAGCATCAGCCCCAGCTTTAAATGATTGCAACATAAGTTTTGGTGTAATTCTGCCGCAGCTCGGAACTCTTACTATTCGTGAATTTACAGAATATGACATCTTAGCTGTGCCAACATTATCTGATAATCTATACGCCGTGGTATCATCTGCAAATATAAGAAATCTTGTCTCATCTTTTTTCTTATCCCTCATCACTGATTCTACTTCTGATAAAAGCTGAGCATTTGTATACACATGCAGATCCAGTGCATCAGCAGGACATGATGCAATACAGCTCCCACATCCTTTACATACTGCTTCATTCACTTTGGCAACTTCATTGACAGATATAGCTCCCACTGGACAACCCTCAATACAAGGGCTGCCGCACTTAGCAGGATCACAAAGGTCTTCATGCACAAATGCCATCACAGGATCTAATGCATATTCTCCCTGATTCATAAGTCTGGTGGCTCTCGCAGAAGCAGCACTTGCCTGAGCTACTGTATCTGGTATGTCTTTTGGCCCTTGCACCGCACCTGCTAAAAATATACCATCCTTAAGCGTATCAACCGGTCTGAATTTTGGGTGAGCTTCCTGAAGAAACCCATCAGGACTTTTAGCAAGTTTAAGCATATCTGCAATCTTGTCTGTTCCGCCATTTGGCCTGAGTCCGACTGAAAGCACAACTGTATCAAACTCAGATTCTATTATCTGCCGGGTAAGCGTATCCTCAACTTTCAAGGTCAGTTTTTTTGTTTTTGAATCCTCAAATATTTCTGCCACTCTTCCTCGTATGAATTTGATTCCTGAATTCTGTGCCCGTTTATAGTATTCTTCGAATCCTTTCCCATAAGCTCTGAGGTCAGTATAAAATATATAAATATCTCTTTCAGGATGAGGATGTTTTAAAAGACTGGCAAGTTTGGTAGCATACATACAGCATATTCTCGAACAATATTCATTCCCAACCTGTTCATCTCTTGAACCGACACATTGAATAAAAGCAATCCTTTCACCTAAATCCCTTAAAGGTTTTCCTTCTGCTGAATACACTATCATGCGCTCGAGATCCAAAGCTGTTATTACATTCTCATATTTCCCAAAGCCATATACAGCTTTCTGGGTTGCGTCAAAAATCTCAAAACCAGTGGAAACAATGATAGTATCGACAGTAAATTTTTTTTCTTCAGGATACAAATCATAATCTATCGCTCCGGGCTCGCATACATCTCTGCATTTACTGCATGCAAGCGGGAAAAGCCCCAGACAAGCTTCATCATCCAAAACATACGAATGTGGCACCGCTATAGAATTTGGTAAATAGATGGCCCTTCTTGAGGTAAGACCCTGATCATGCTCATTGGGTACGACAACCGGACATACATCAACACATTTATCACAACAGGTACATTTTGCAGGATCAACATAGGTTGGTTTCTTTTCTATGGTGACTTCATAATTTCCGAGAAATCCTTCAATATTCTTTATTTCTGTATAGGTATATAAATGTATATTAGGATTCATAGGAACATCAGCCATTTTAGGTGAAAGAATACAGGAAGCACAATCTTCAGTGGGAAAAGTCCGTGATAACTGCTTCATCTTGCCTCCTATAGAAGGCTCCTTTTCAACCAGATACACATCAAATCCAGCATCTCCTAAGTCCAAAGAAGCTTGAATTCCTGCTATACCTCCGCCTATTATAAGTACCCTTTTACCAATTGGCATCATTATTTTCTTTAACGATTCATCCAGTCTTGCTTTTGCTATAGCCATATTTGTCAAATCTTTGGCCTTTTTTGTAGCATCCTTTGGAAAATCATAATGAGGCCAGGCACACTGTTCCCGGATATTAGCCATTTCAAGAACATAAGGACTTAATTCTGCATTCTCAACAGCTCTCATAAAGGTTACACCCTGAAATTGAGGAGAGCAGGCAGCTATAACAACTCTGTCCAGTTTATGTTCCTTTATATCGTCTGCAACCATTTTTTGACCAACTTCGGAGCACATAGTGGTATAATCCTTTACCATAACCACATCAGGCTGTTTTTCTGCAAAAGATGCAACCTCGTTAACATCTACAACTTCTGATATATTCCCCCCACAATGACAAACATACACACCTATTCGTTTCATCGCTAAATAATCACCTATAGTTTTATCAATCTTAATTTAAATTATAACAAAATCATTATATATCTTTCATGGTTCGTCCCCGATTATAGGTTCTGTTTCTTCCTTTAATGTGCTCCATATTGCAAAATCAGGACAAATCAACTCACATAAACCGCAGTTCAGGCAATGCTCCGGCTTTACGACTTCTGGCGGATGATATCCCTTTGCATTAAATTCATCTGAGAATGCCAGAACATCATTTGGACAATATTCTATACAAAATCCACATCCTTTACAACGATCTTTTACAATATGAACTTCTCCTCTGGGAATTTTTATTTTTTTTATGTCTAATGGTATCCGATTAATATTCATGATTTTGTCTCCTTGATCCAGTTTTTATAAGATTCCATATATGCTGGTCTGTCTCTGTCAATAAATTTTCCTACTATAATTTTTTTCTGATATTTAATACCTAAATTCTCAGTAGGTTCACCATGTTTTATTATTGAATTTTCATGATAAAAACGCATCATATCAACACCTTCTCCCAACTTGTTAATCCTGGAATAATACATAGCACACGGTGAAATAACTTCCACCACAGAAAACCCTGGTTTTTGAAGTCCCTCCCTTATGGATTGTGTCAACCTTCGAATGTGAAGGGCAGTCCATCGTGCCACATAATTAGCACCAGCAGATTCTGCTATTTGAGGGACATTACTGGATGGTTCATAATTTCCATAAGGAGAAGTTGTTGTATACGCTGTCGCAGGTGTAGTTGGGGCTACTTGCCCGCCGGTCATTGCATAAATAAAGTTATTGACCAGAATAACTGTAAGATCAATATTTCTTCTTGCTGCATGGATAAAATGATTCCCTCCAATCGAAACCAAATCTCCATCTCCTGAGATAACCACCACTTTTAAATCCGGATTCCCCAATTTGATACCTGTGGCAAACGGAATTGCCCGCCCATGCGTAGTATGAAATGAATCAAGTTTGATATACCCGGCAACTCTGCCGGTACAACCAATACCAGAAACCACACACACTTTATTTAGATCAAAATCCAAATCCTGCAATGCAACGATAAAGGCAGTAACAGCGTTACCAATCCCACATCCAGGACACCATATATGAGGTATCCGATCCATACGGAGCAATGACTCCATTGGACGCTGTTCTTTTTCTTCTCTTGTCTCTTTTGTTTCTTTTTCCTTATTCACTGATTTTTCCATTTTTAGCTTAGTTTTTAATTCCATAATTAGCTATTCTTTATTAAAATTCTTCTCACCTGCCTTAATACTCACATTTAGCCAATTATCATTGGGTACATAGGGACACGCATATAATTCACTATATGCACACCAGGGATTGTAAGCCTGGTTGAAATCAAGAATCCATTTCCCTTCTGAGGTTTGCTGTGTTTCAACATCAAGATCTATATACCGACCTGCTCCATAGGTTTTTTTTCCACTGGTCTGATCTCGAAAAGGAATAAATAAGCGCTCTTCTTGTGGATCATTTTTATATACCTGTACAGTACATTCTTTATCATTGATCTTACATCGAAACTCTCCCCAACGTAAAAATTCCCGCTGATTTCCCTGGGTATCTTCTATCTTTAAGACCTCTTTATTTTCATGTTCATAAAGTTCTAATTCAAACCGGTAATCAGGATCTAGAGGATAATAGCTGAGTCCCTCGAATTTCTGACGGATTTCAAACGACAATGGTGACTGGGGATGCATTTTGAAAAATTCATTTTTTTGCTTACGTTCTAACTCAATAATTTTTTTCCACTCATTAACTTCCATAATTATCCTTTTTTTTATCTTATTCCGGAATTTTATCAACTTTGGTATATTTTGCCAAAAGATCATCTTCTGAAAGCAAAATATATTCTTTATCTTCCAGGGTTATCTCAGTTCCGCCATATTCTTTATAAATTACATGATCACCAATCACAACTTCATCAGTTGCATCTTCTGCTTTTGCAACTACTTCTCCTTCCCGAAGTTTTTCCTTTGCCGTTTCAGGAAGATAAATACCACTTGCTGTTTTCTCTTTAGCTTCAAAAGGCTTTACAACAATTTGTGCATTAATTGGGCGTAACTTCATACTCTTATCTCCTTATTTTTAATGTGATAGAAACTTATCAATTTTTGCTTGATTGAAACCCACTATTAAATGTCCGTCAATATCAATTTGCGGAACTGCCATTTGGCCGCTCCGTCGGACTAATCTTTCAGCTGCATGTTGAACTCGGGAAATATCAATCTCCCTGAAACGAACTCCTTGACGGCGTAAATAAGTCTTTGCAGCGCCGCAGGCCGGACAGCCTGAACCACTGTATACAATTACCTGATGGGAAACTGACTTTTTACCTTTTTTTGATGATAAAGCATTGGCCTCACTCAGAATTCGATCATACAGCTCTGCACTTTCAACTCCCTCAATGCGCCAGGACACTTTCCCTTTTTTAACTGCCACAACTGTGGGAATATTTTCAACCTCAAACTGTTTATGGACACCTTTGATTTTTTGTACATCAATAACATAAACAGGTACTTCCTTGTTTTCCCGACTGAATTTTTCAAGCTCACTTAAAGCACGTTTTGCATTTTCAGAAAAATCTGCATAAAATAGTAACATCAGAAAATCTTTATGTTTTTCTTGAATCTGTACAAGATTATTTTCATCTTTTATCCATTTAATGGCTCTATTGTTTTCTCTTTTCAAATCCCAAACTCCTCTGATTATTCTTTAAATTATATTAATCCTGTCTATTTCTATCCTATTTCTCTAATCATCCCTACTTAAAAGAAAAGTTACTTCTTTCGTAATGATTTTGTAAACTTTTTTGTAATATTTTTCGGCTATCCTATTAGAAAAAAATTCTATAAATGTCAAACTTTTCACATTTTTAAGAAGTGATTCTTCTTCTTTCAGCCTATAATTACCATAACCTATAACAGCGACATAGAATAAACTTGTACATTTTTACCCTCAGTTTGTCTATTTTAATTTTCGAAAATTTATGATTGTTCCAATTTCTTTATTATCATCATGGATCAATTTTTCTGAAAATTCTTTTTCTAATTTAAAACCATAATTTAAAATCTCTTTTTTTATCTCCTCAATGTTACCAACATCTGTATGAGTTTCGAGATGTGTTGGATAAACTGAGATTAAGCCATCCTCTTTAGCTATCCTGTAAATCTCATTATATAATTTTTCTCTATCTGCCTTTTTGCTACTATTTTTTTTACCTACAAGGTGGATTACATCATACAGCAAAACACTATCTATTGAGTTTTCTTTAAGACTAATATTAACATCTTCTGATTTTTTTACTATCGTTACGTTGTACAGACCCTCTTTTTGCAATCTTTCCTTTAATTTATCTAACTTTTCTGAATTTTTATCTAAAGCATATATTTTCCCTTCATCTCCAACTATTTTTGCAGCAATGATGGTATAATTACCACTTCCACAGCCAAAATCTAAAACAGCTTGACCCTGTCTGACCCCAACTTTCTTTAAAAATATTATCCCTTCTTCTTTTTCCCATTTTGTCATATTATCTCTTATTGTTGTTGATTCTTCGCCAAATCTTCATCTTAAATCGTCTCCATCATTTTTTATCTTCTCTGTTCAGTTGTAAAAAAACTATCTCTTATAATTACCTTTTTATAATTTCTCCTGTACAGATTTTACCTTACTACTCATGGTTATTTTTTTATCTTTTCGATCATCAATTTTAATTAATGAACTGATTTTTTAAAGGCAACATTTTTATTTCTCCTTATTTGTATATTTCCAAGGCACAATAACTGCAGGAAGACATCCAATTTTCACCTCATCCGGATGTTCTTCCCATATTCTAATACAGGCTTTGGAAGCTGCAACTCCAGTTGCGCATCCGCCACAGCAAGTAAATATCAATAGTCTATAATGCACATTCTTCCCTTCTGAAAACATCTATTTCACAATATGTTATGATAATATGACCATTAGATTTCATATACACCCTACTTCTCTAAAAAATTTCTTATTTGAATTCCCCAGTTCTGTCCCAACATAGGGTGAACAAATCCTCCTCCGCCTAAAGCCAGAATCTTAAATTTGTATTTCTCTTGTAAATCTATAATAAACTCAGAAGCATAATCATAGCTGTGTCTTGTTAAATTCATATTTGAAATAGAACATTCTTTCGAACCATCCACTCCTATTTGCAATATTATAATCTCTGGTAAAAAATCATTTATGAGTGCAGATACCTGACTGAATTCTGAAATAAACTCAGCATCATTGCACATATCTGAGAGGGGAAAATTTTTGTTAAATCCTCTACCCTGGTCAATACCGGTTTCATCTTCAAAGCCACTGGTAAACGGATAAAGCGTGGCTGGATTTTGATGAAAAGAAACAGTATACACATTGGAGCTATCATAAAAAGCCCGCTGAGTACCATCACCATGATGGGCATCATAATCAATTATCATAATTCGCTTTATTCCTTTTTCTTCTAATAAATAGTGAGCAGTAATGGCAATATCATTAAAAATACAAAAACCTCTTCCTTTATTTTCAAAGGCATGATGCCAGCCTCCACAAATATTTACTGCAACCTTAAATTGACTATCATCTAAAATATACTTTGCTGCTGTAACCGAAGCACTCACACTTAATAAGGCACTATCATAAATTCCCTTCATTGCAGGAACCTCATCCCCATATGACCCCTGACCGGTATTACTCACTTCTTTAACCTTATCTATATATTCTGCAGTATGAAAAAGTCGCACTACTTCCTCAGGAATTATTTCCGGTTCTTTTATATATAGATTATCCAACAAATGTAACTTTTTAAATTCGTTCAATGCTTTTTCATACCGGTCCCCTTTCATTGGATGACCGAACCCAAAATCCAAATTTTTAAAATTCTCACTATAAATAAGTGCAACACTTTCCATAACTGATAATCAAATTTTTATTATATCTGATATTTTTGATATACAATATAAATCATAAATTATTTTCATAACTATTTGATCCTTATCACATAAATTCTCTATCAGACTAAACACACTGTAAT
>JAWODZ010000079.1:0-5510 GCA_046483025.1 bacterium | reverse complement strand
AATACCGTCCTTTAGTGTCTCCCTACTTTCAAGTAGATTTCGTAGTATAACTTGGTACTTGATACCGCATGCATAAGGATGAAAGAAGCTTGATTATTTTCGATAGCTATGTGTACAAGCTCAAAACACGAGCATGGCCAACGATAACACAGGTTTTTGACCAGTTCATCAACAATTATCCGGCCTTTTCGGGCAGGAACCAAACGTCAGTCTATGATCTGACACAGGAAGATGTTGCCATCCCCCATTGCCTGATCCAGACCAGACCGATAAAACTCTCCGGGAATGGATACAAACAGGTTAAGCGCACCATCCTCCGGAGGAAAATGAGGGTAAAAGATGGCACATACGGATCAGTATATCTTTTCGGGTCCGTCGATGGAAAAACCTACAAATTCCTCCGGGGTACACGACCACAGTCAAAACAGGAATACTTTGATGTTACCGTTGAATCTCTCCCATCTTCAATACGATATGTAATATTTGTTGTGGCAGGACAATTCCTAACCGGAACACAACTTACAAATTTTGATGTAACGTTTCTGGATAGGTATGATTACAAGATTCGGTAATGGCAAAGGAAAAAATCATGTCAAAAAAACGTATAGCAGTATGTTAGCCGCTTTTATTTTTTTGTTGATCAATATCTGTTATCATAAATCGCAACATATCAATTTCTTTTAACCTAGTTTTTTTATGCCCAAGGCTCTTTCTTATTTCCAGCATTACCTTTCCTAAGTAAGATAACATTTCAATTGGGTCTTTATCTTTTTGCTCCTGTTTTTCCATTTTATAAATATATTGCATAAAATCACTATAAGCCTTAACAACATTATCTGACCCAAATAAATTCAAATCAAAAGCCGTCTTTTTATAATCAAAAGATTGAATTTCCTTTAACGCCAATTTACTATCTTCATCATCACCTTTAAAGCCTGCAAAAAGTCTAATAATTGGCTCTAAAATTTGTGAATATGTTTCAAGTTGTTGTTTTCTAAGTTTTTCATGGACTGATTTTAGTTCCTCAATTTTTGACTTTATCAACCAGGTGATAATTCCTCCAATAATCATAAGGACAGGAGCTGCAAGTATTTTAAAATATTCCATAAAAAAGAATTTTTTTATTAAAAATTCACGAAATCAAATAAAATCATTAGTAAAATTATATCTTCTATCAATAAAAATAAGAATCTTGAGTAATAAGACTTGTAGATTTAGCTATAAATTCCTTAAATGGAATGCCTTTTTTATCTTTTCTATCAGACATCTTTGTTTTTTCTATTTATAAATCAACGAAACTAAATAATCATTAGCTATTAACACCTACCGTAATAATTGCGGCAATAACGGAAAGATGTATGAACAGTTGTGGAAGGACTACCTGGATCCTACCTCTCAGTTAGAAATGTTGCTATATTGAGTTGTTTTGCATAAAGTACTCATCCCCATTTGTTTATACAGGTTGTTATGCTCCTCTTATACATCTTATTAGCTTTTCTGGAAACAGTTTATAGAGTTGATTATCAGTTTTGGCAGAGCTAAGTAAATCCTGAGTCAGTTGTTTACGCGATTTTCCAAGTTTCATTAAGACAGAATTCAATATTTCAGATGCGTCTAACCGATCAATGGATTCTTGCTGAATATCTGATTTCTTAAGTCTATCTACTAAAAATTCAAAGTACTTATTCTTCTTTAAGATTTTAGCCTTGTTGTTTTTAATTGCATCTAGGATGATCTCTTGAATTTCTCCCTTCTTCTTTTTTTCTGATGTCATCAGTAATTTAATATTAAGGAGATAGTTTTCGAGGCAGTACTTTTCTAAGTGGATGAAATCATTTTCATTAGGATAAGGATTTCCTTGATTATCACCGTCGATTACAAAAAAAGAATTTGCCCAACCACCTTCAGCTTTAGACAATCGAAAAAGTGACTTGACATTTGGAGAGTTGCCTGCTTTAGAAATGTAGATCTTAGATCCAAGATGATCTGATATTATTTCAATAATTTCTTTATGGGAATCATCTTCAACAAAAAATGTCGGATTTGAAAAATCACCAATTTTTATTATCTCGATTGCCTCACCGGCAATTCTTTTTCTTTGGTCGGCAGGAAGCTCATTTAAGGCTTTAATTTTCTTTTCAATCCAGCTTAGGAAAATGACCTTGTCGAGGAATTCAGGTCTGAAAATCACACGGCTGTGTGTTGAAATGATTAACTGTTTATTGTGGTCTTTAGTGAAATTCAGGAAATATTCGAATAATTTCTTTTCTAGGTGCCAATTAAGATGAATTTCAGGCTCATCAATTAGAACAATGTCGACTTTCGGGCCGGTGACATAGAGGTTTAATATCAGTGATAAAACCTCTTGTTCTCCAGTAGAAAGAGAATGAATAGGTACTTTGACGTCTTGATTTTTTGTCAAGAATATGTGAGGTAGACCTTGATTCTTGTCCCAAGTCGATTCAAGTCTGTAATCACTAAATACGGATTGTATTATAGTATTGAATTCATCAGTGACTTCTTTCATCTTTTGCTTCCTGTCACTTCCATCCTTTGTTTGTTCTTCAAAAAATGCATAAAAAAGACCTGCAAGTGACTCATAATTAGAGAAGTTATCGTCATCCAATTTAGCTTCGATCCTTTCAGTAGTAATTGAACTGTATGTCTTGTTATGTCTTCTAAAGTCTTGTAAAATCTGCTGAAATTGTTGTCTTTGAGAATTCCTTTTCGGACTAAATGCTAATATTCTTTTTTGTCCAATTCCCTGTTCTGAAAAGCTTGTTCCTTTTGTTTGTTTTATCAATTTTAGAACTGTCGTTTTACCCGTACCGTTCTCTCCAGAAATAATGTTCAGTCCCGGCTTGAAGACCAGTGTTTCTTGAAAAGCGTTCTCAAATATGTTAATATCAAGTTTTTTTAAATGCATAATAGTAGGTTAATAAGTGGAGCATAACGGAAAGATGTATGCGCTGTGCGCGATTTACGGAGACGCGTTCTCATCCCCCGTTACAAACCTGGCTAAAGACGACCATCTTGAAAGCTAAAAGCTAGCCTGCATTGTGTATACAGCATATTGGACACAGTTTTATTCTAGTTCCCTTCCTCTTTTCGGAGTGGGAGCAATATTTCCAAAATCTGAGATAAATCTAGTTGACCTTGTTCTAAGGTTTCTTCTAGAATAAGCCCTAATTCCCATTTGCCTAGCTTCATTAACAGGTATAGATAAAAAGGAACTTATTATTAATCTTCCATCATAATGTTCAGATGATTTACACCTTGTAATTGCCACATAAAACAGTCTCCTCGCTTCTTCTATCACTGAATCATTTTGGCTTTCAGGTAAATCCCTTGGAATATACGGCATTAAAGGATCAATCATAGAGGTTAATATAACTAATTTCGCACTTAATCCCTTAGATGAATGTAAACTCATGACCCTAGCATGATCAATAACTTCAGGTGAATCAGGTAAAGCTATAGCTTCTAAGATAGAGTCCATGACCTTTTTAAACCAATTATCAAAATTGGAAGAATCTTCAAGTTCTTCTGTTCCGATTTCATTAATCACTTTACGATAAATTTGTTCAAGTTCATAGAAATCAACTGCTAATTGTTCTGTTGTTACAAAAAAGTTATTAAATCCATTTTCAGGATCTTCAATTATATTTTCCTTTAAAATAGGTAAATCATTTAATATATTCCGATATGAAGCCACTATTGATCTTAAATTTGTTTCTGGAATATCACCATTTAAAATTAAATCTAGGACTTCTCTTATTTTGATATCTCTCTCATTTGCCATTTCTTTTAATCTTGAATATTGTCGCATTCTAAAATCATTGGATTTATAACCTAAAAGGCATCTAAGTGATATTTTATCTTCTGGATTCGCTAACAAATTCATTAAAGAAAAGGCGCGTTGTACAGGTTGTTTTTCAATTACTGATTCTCTAAAATAAGATTTGACCGGAATCTTATAACTTAATAGTAGATCTCTTATTTTATACCCAATTTTTCTTCGTGGTGAAAGGATTAAAATATCTGCTGGTTCAATTACCCCTTTATTTAGTTCTGTTATTATAAATTGTGTTATACCTGTAATTTCCGATTCATTGTCTGACCATTGTACTATATCAACATTACCTTCAGGGTTCCTTTCGTAATGATTTAAAACACCTAGGGTTCTATTTGTGTTTCTTGATATAAGTTCAGATGCCATTCTTGTAACTAAAGTCGGACATCTTCTACAAAGGTCAAACGGTATATTATGGTATTCTCCAAATAATTCATTTATTTCTTGTATACCTTGTGGATGTGCAAACTTAAATCCATAAATTGATTGGTCATCATCTCCTACAATTACAAGATTTGATTCTCCTCGGATTAATCTTATTAATTCTTGCTCGCTTTTATTAAGATCTTGAAATTCATCAACTAATATATATTCATACTCTCCAATAAAACCAACAGCTGGGTTATTCCTTAAATAATCAATTGCAATTGGTATAACTTCACCAACTAAAATTCCTTCATGTTCAGTAAACCAATTAATTAAGTCATTTTTAAATTGCTCTTCAACTTCAGATTTAACAAAACCTGGTTCATCATGTTGGAGTCTAGCCCAAGCTGCTAAATATGCTTTTAATAGTTTTTCCTTTTCTCTTACGTTACCATATTCAGGTTTATTTAAATCTCGAAGAATTGGTTTTTGTTCATGATCAATAATCATTCTTGGGGTTCTACCTGTTTGTTCAAGTACTTCTTCCTTACCTAAAATTCTCAGTGCGTGGCTGTGAAGTGTTCTTGAATGAACAGATTCTGCACCTTCAATCCCAAGGCTAGATATTTCAGATTTTAAATCATGTGCTGCTGTTCTAGTAAAAGTTATTGCTAATATTTTATAAGGAGAAACTCCCGACTCAAGTAATCTTAATATCCTTTTCTTTATTGCAAAACTCTTACCAGTTCCTGGCCCCGCAACTACTCTAATTGTATCGGAATTACTCACAGCAAGATTAAAAACAGGAGAATTAGTCTCTATATCACTATTCCATGCCATAATGTATGTTATTTTGTTACTCACTTAAATGAGTTAAAACATTTAACTATGTTCAATAATAAATATATTTCTTTTATATCTTTCACTTTTTATTAATTATATTTCTCTATTATCCAGCAACATATTCGACAAACCTTCTATAAGGATAAATCATGGAACCCTTCATACCAATTGATCCCTTTATTACAAATATTTAAAAAATTCGCTGTCTTTTCAAGAAATGTTGAAAAATTCTAAATATAAGATTATTTCAATATTTTGAAAGGAGTTATATTTTTTTGTATTTGCGAAATGCCTGAAAGGTTATTTAAATTAAGCCATATATAACCATCAATTAAAACAAAAACAATCACTTAATTCTCCATGCCTATAAACTGGCAGACTTATATTTTACTAAAAATGCAGGAGCCACACGGGCAATAGAAAATTATCCTTACCTCTTTCAAATGAC
>JAWODZ010000078.1:0-7242 GCA_046483025.1 bacterium | reverse complement strand
CGGGTTGATAACAGTACAACTTCTGAAAGCAAACGGCTGTGAGGTACTGGGTATTGATATTAATGAACAGCGGTTAAAGCTGGCTGAGAAATACGGGGCAAAAACAGTTAATCCTCAACAGGGAGGTGACCCGATTGCTGCAGCAGCAGGCTGGACAGCGAATAAAGGAGTGGATGGAGTGATTATTACTGCATCTGCAGAAACGGATGAAATCGTGCATGTTTCTGCAGAAATATGCCGGGAAAGAGGGCGGATTGTGTTGGTGGGAGTAGTGGGGCTGAATCTGCAGCGGGCAGATTTTTATAAAAAAGAATTAACTTTTCAGGTTTCCTGTTCCTATGGGCCGGGCAGATATGATGAGGCCTATGAACATAAGGGTCAGGATTATCCCTACGGGTTTGTGCGATGGACAGAGAAGAGAAATTTTCAAGCGGTTCTGGAAATGATGCGTACCGGTAAATTGGTTGTCGATGATCTGATAAGTCACCGCTTTGACTTTGCTCAGGCTTCGGAGGCCTATGATCTTCTTTCTCAGAAACGGGAAGGACTGGGTATAATTCTTCAGTACCCGAAAAAAATAGATGATACAACTTTAATACATATACCTTCTGCAAAAGACAAAGCAGATAAAAAGGGAGCAGTGATCGGAGTAATTGGTGCCGGCAATTTCAGTAAAATGACCCTGATGCCTGCTTTACATAAAACCGGAGCTAGAATTAAATACATTGCCGACCTCAAGGGTGAAGCAGCACTGCATCTGGCCAAACGATACAAAGCTGAAAATGCAGTTTCTGATTATAAGCTGATTCTGCAGGATCCGGATATTAACACGGTTATGATAGCAACCAGACATAACCTGCATGTAACCTTGGTCTGTGAATTTCTGAAAGCAGGGAAGCATGTTTTTGTGGAAAAACCCCTGGCTCTGAATACAAAAGAATTACAGCATATAATCGATACAGCTGGAAAACATGCTGAAAATATGCTTATGGTGGGTTTCAACCGTCGTTATAGTCCTCATGTACAGAAAATAAAAAAGGTTCTGAAAAATAAAACCGAGCCTCTGGCTCTGAGCATGACCATTAATGCCGGTAAAATCCCTCCGGACCATTGGGTGCATGATCCGGCCCAGGGTGGCGGACGTATTATTGGAGAAGCCTGTCATTTTCTGGATCTTATGGTGTTTTTAACCGGCAGTAGTATTCAGTCAGTATCTGCCCATATGATGAGTAAAGGAACCCCAGTACCGGATGATAAAATGTCCATATCGTTAGGTTTTAAAGACGGATCTGTGGGTACGGTCAATTATTTTGCCAACGGCTCTAAAGCCTATTTCAAGGAAGTACTGCAGGTGTTCAGTCAGGGCAGGATTTTCAAACTGGATAATTTTCGGCAGACAACAGGTTATGGCTGCAAGGGGTTTAGAAAATTCAAAACCAAAAGACAGGATAAGGGGCATGCAGCTGAATGTGCAGCATTTGTCAACCGGATCCAGGAAGGCGGTGAGTCATTGATATCCTTAGCTGAACTGGTAAATGTGACGTTAGCCAGTTTTGCAGCAGTAACCTCTGCCCGGGAAGAACGGATGGTTATAATAGATCAGGAATATTCATCACTGCTGAATAAGTAATGACAAGATTACATCATTTCTTTTTAATTATCAGATATTTTGGTTTTTCCTGGCTGCTTTTCAGAGTGTGGTATTGGTTTCAGATCCGGACAGGGATAATCAAGGCCAGAACTCCGATACAATCCTGGGCTGACATTGATCTGGAACAATTTCTGAAGAACAGAGATCTTCAGAATCCTGAAAATTATTATGCCTATCGTATAAAAGAAGCACCTGTTTTTTTTATACCTGACAAACCGGCTAAAAATTCTGAAAAGATTTTCAAATCCTGGGATAGTGCTTCCTGTGATCCGGTCAAAAAAGCAGATACCATAGCAAACGGTATTTTTACTTATTTTTCATTTCATCAGTATAATTGCGGATTGCCACCTGACTGGTTCTATGATCCCTTTAACACCTATACCTATCCCCGGGAAAACCACTGGAGTAATATTCAGGAATTTAAATATAAAGACATAAAAAATATATGGGAACTGAACCGATTTGGTTTTGTCTATGATCTGATCAGGGCTTACTATCGTACCGGAAATGATCAGTATGCCCGGATTTTCTGGCAATTGGTGGAAGACTGGCACAAGCATAATCCTCCCAATCAGGGACCAAACTGGAAATGCGGTCAGGAAATAACCTTCCGGGTAATGGCCTGGTGTTTTGGGTTATATGCATTTTTGAGCAGTAAAGAGACGACTCCTGAGAGAATGAGTAAACTGGCACAGATGATAGCTGTGTCGGGAAAGAGGATAGATAAAAATATCAGCTATGCACTAAGCCAGAATAATAATCACAGTATCAGTGAAGCTGTAGGATTATATACCATCGGTCTGTTGTTTCCGGAATTCAAAAAAGCAGTTCTCTGGAAAGAAAAAGGAAAAGAACTGCTGGAAAGTCTGGGTCAGAAACTGATCTATGCAGACGGCAGTTTTTCTCAGCATTCTCTTAATTATCACCGGCTCATGCTGCGTGATTATCTCTGGGCTTTGCGGTTAGGGGATATAAATAATGATCCCTTCAGTTCAGCGTTGAAAGAAAAGTTATTACAGGCCTGTCTTTATCTCTATCATCTGCAGTATGGTGAAACAAGAAGAGTTCCCAATTACGGGCAAAATGATGGAGCTCTGATCCTGCCCCTGAACAACTGTGAATTCTATGATTTTCGGCCAGTGGTGCAATCAATGTATTTTTTACTCACCGGAAACAGATGTTATACACCGGGTCCCTGGGATGAAGATCTGTACTGGATTTTTGGTGAATCTGCCCTGAAAGTACATGTTGACAGTATTACAGAAGAAAATCTGAAAGCAGAAGAAGGTGGGTACTATACCATCCGTTCTTCGGAAAGCTTTATGTTTACCCGATGTGCTTCTTTTCGTCATCGTCCTTCTCAGGCTGATATGCTGCATATGGATCTGTTCTGGAAAGGACAGAATATTGCAACTGATCCCGGTACCTATAGTTATCATGCTGAAGAACCCTGGAATAATCCCTTTGCTGAAACTACATATCACAACACGGTCAGTGTTGACAGCAGAGATCAGATGGAGAGAAGCAGTCCGTTTATGTGGCTGCCCTGGATAAAAGGGCAGGTACTCAGGAATCAGGTTTCTCCTTCCGGTAATCTGCATGTATGGGAAGGAGAGCATAATGGCTATCAACGGTTGAAGAAACCGGTATTTTATAACCGGGCTATTCTTAAGTTAGGTACTGCCCAATGGCTGGTTCTGGATCGTCTATACAGTCAGTCTGTGCATGATTATCGTTTGCACTGGCTTTTGGCTTATTTTCCCCATACATTCAGTCAGAAAAACCAGTCTCTTATTTTGAATACTCCCAAGGGAGCATACCACATTTTTACAGGGGAAATAGCAGGAGTGCCAGATATTTCTATTGAAACAGCAGATAAAAGTAGTCCCCGGGGATGGAGGTCTCAGTATTATAATCAGAAAGAACCGGCATTGTCTTTGTGCCTGAAAAATAATGTTGAGGAGGCTGTGTTCTATACTTTGTTTACCCCCTATTCTGCAGATATTACCACAGATAGTCATTACATTACAATTGAAAGTAAGAATAAAAAGATTTCAGTAAATTTTGGATCAAAAGAAGATCATCTGATTTCTGAAATATCTGTACAGGGCCAACCTAAAGAAACATGGGTGCTGGGCTGATGCATCTCCTGTTAATACACCAGGCTTTTGTCGGCCCTGACGAACCGGGTGGCACCAGACATTTTGAATTTGGTCGTTATCTGGTAAAAAAGGGGCACCGGATCTCTGTTGTTACCAGTAAAACCAGCTATCTGACCGGGAAAAGGATTAGTAATTCGGAAGGATTTCTACATCGTCAGAGAATTCAGGGATTAGAGATCTGCCGTATTGCTACTGCTGCAGGGCTTCATAAAAATTTTATTACCAGGATAATTTCATTTTTCAGTTTTACTATTACTGCTGTTATCGCTTCGCTTTCTGTTAAAAATATAGATGTGGTAATGGGTACGTCACCGCCGATTTTTCAGGCTTTATCCGCCTGGTTTATTGCCGAAATCAGGAAAAAACCTTTTTTACTGGAAATACGGGATCTCTGGCCTGAATTTGCTGTAGATATGGGGGTGCTGAAGAATCCGATATTAATACAATTGTCGCGGAGTCTGGAGCGTTTTCTTTATAATCGGGCTGATCATCTGCTGGTCAACTCTCCTGCATATCAAGATTATTTAATTGACAGAGGTATTAGGGAATCAAGAATAAGTTTCATTTCCAATGGTGTAGATCCGGAAATGTTTACTTCAGACAAACATGTCTCTCACATGAGAAAAACACTTGATTTAAATAATAAGTTTATTGTTACCTATACTGGTGCTTTAGGTCCTGCCAATGATATATATACTATTCTCAGAGCTGCGAAGATTATTAATAATAATCAGGATATTACATTTTTATTGATAGGTGATGGCAAAGAAAGAAAAAATCTGGAAAACTATGTTCATAGAAATAAATTGTCAAATGTGATGTTTACCAGTACAAAGCCAAAGAATAAAATCAGAGAATACCTGTTGGCTTCAGATGTATGTATTGCAACCCTTATGAATATTCCTATGTTCATAACCACTTATCCCAATAAGGTATTTGATTATATGGCAGCTGGCAAGCCCACCATTCTTGGCATTGACGGAGTTATTCGTGATGTTATTGAACAGTCAAAAGGGGGTATCTTTGTTTCTCCCGGAGACCAAGAAGCAATAACAGAAGCAGTTTTACACCTTTATAATGATAGAGATCTGGCAAAAGAAATGGGGGAAAACGCCAGAGAATATGTAAAAAAATATTTTAACCGGACAGACCAGGCAAAGCAGTTTTGTATACTAGTTGAAGGTATGCATAACCTTTGATCGCACAGCCCCGGGGCGATCTGTTAAATATACAGAATAAATTAAATGAAAAATCAGACGTTTATTAATATGATAAAGCGTTTTTTTGACACCATTCTTTCTTTTATTGCTCTACTCCTCCTCTCCCCTATTTTTTTACTGATTTCTAAATTGATAATTATTACAATGGGGTTTCCGGTCTGGTTTAAACAAACCCGGCCCGGATTACAAGGAAAACCTTTTGTTTTGTATAAATTCCGTACCATGAACAATAAACGAGACCAAAAGGGAAATCTTTTACCGGATGAAGAACGGCTCACTGGTTTTGGCCGGTTTCTGCGTTCTGCTTCCCTGGATGAACTGCCGGAATTATTCAATGTTCTTAAAGGAGATATGTCACTGGTAGGTCCCCGGCCTCTGCTTATGCAGTATCTGGACCGATACTCACCGGAGCAGGCCAGACGTCATGAGGTTAAACCCGGCATCACGGGCTGGGCTCAGGTGAATGGGCGTAATGCAGTATCCTGGGAAGAGCGGTTCAAGATGGATGTGTGGTATGTGGATCATGTGTCTTTTTGGCTGGATGTGAAAATTTTGTTTTTGACTTTAGTGAAAGTATTTAGAAGAGAAGGGATCAATCAACCTGGTCATGCAACTGTTGAATATTTTCAGGGAAACACAAATGTCGAAGAGAGCTAAAATGCGTTTTGCTTTTGCAGGAGACAGAGAATTAAGTGTTAAAATTTTAGAGTTTATACAGAATGAAGGTATGCAGCCATTGGCTTTATTGGTTAGTAAAGAAAAATCTGCCAGCCATGCTGATGAATTAATTCATAGATATGAACATCTTAACTCTCAATATATTTTCAAGGGAAAAAATTTTAGAACTTCAGAATCAAAACAAAAGTTAAAGGAACTACAACTTGATTATATTATTGGTATTCATTTTCCTTATTTAATACCAAAAGATGTACTTAATATTCCTAAAATTGGTTTCTTGAATCTCCATCCAGCTTATTTACCATACAATCGAGGCTGGCATACACCCAGCTGGGCAATTTTAGATAAAACACCTATTGGAGCAACTCTGCATTTTATGGATGAGGAAATTGATTGTGGTGATATAATTCTTCAAAAGCGACTCGAAGTTAAACCTGAAGATACAGCGGATTCTTTATATCAGAAGATTCTAAATTTAGAATATGATGTCTTTAAAGAAGCCTGGCCTCAGTTACTCTCTTTAAAGCCCAGCAGGCATTCACAAAAAAATCGTAAAGGTTCAATTCATAAAAAGGAAGATCTTTTGAAACCTGACATTCAGGAAATCAATTTAAATAAAAAGATTAAAGCAAGTGATCTGATAGATCAGTTAAGAGCTTTAACAACAAACAAATTATCTGAAGCAGCTTATTTTAAAATAAACAAAAAAAAATATTTTATTCAAATTTCTATTCATAAAGATGATATGTAATCGGCTTTAAAGATGAAAAGCTAGAGTGTGGGAATTTTAGAGTATAAGAACATTACGGTTGAAAAGCCAGAGTGACCGCAGACGGCAGACGGCCGACCGCGAATAACGTTGCGGTGTGTCGTCTACGTTCTGTTTTTGACACACTTATTCCTCAGCCATTGGCTGGGAATGGATTCAGATCGGCATTGCCGATCGGTTTGAAACCAGGGCAATGCCCTGGAATAATGGATTCCCAGTTGATGACCGGAAATCAGGAAGAAATAACTCTGTGATCGCCCTGGGGCTGTGCCCCTGGGCGCAGTACAATTGGGGCTTTGCCCCAATAATACATCTATTCATTATTAATGAAATGTACATATGAAAAAATATGAAATATATTCAGAGACAACTTCATATTATTATTCAACAGTTTCAATTACAGCATGGCTGCCAATCTTTCAGGATGAATGTTATTTTAAAATAATAATAGATAGCTTTAAATACTGTCAAGAACATAAAGGATTGTATTTATTAGGATATGTGATTATGCCAACTCATCTTCATTTAATAACATCAAATAACGATAGTACATCTTTATCAGAGATTATGAGGGATTTTAAAAATTATACTTCCAAAGAAATTGGTTCAACAATGATGACAGTATTATTAGAATTAATAAAGAACTAGTAAGGTAACCAGGGCATAGCCCTGGTTTTAGTCCGCCCAGGGGCACAGCCCCAGGGCGATCTGATACTAGTAAGGTAACCAGGGCATAGCCCTGGTTTTAGTCCGCCCAGGGGC
>JAWODZ010000182.1:0-36808 GCA_046483025.1 bacterium | reverse complement strand
CAGAAGCAAAGCAGCTGAAGAACAAGGAGGCTTTTGAGATCATTAGCTATGAAACAGAATGCCATCTGTTTATAAATAATGGAGATGGCACTTTTACAGAAGAAACAACTGAACGGGGTTTAATAAAACAAAACAGATTTTATGGGGCTATATTTTTAGATTATAATAATGATGGATGGTTTGATCTTTTTACAAGAAGACATAACAGAGAATCAATTCTGTATAAAAACAATAAGGATGGTACTTTTACAGTTACAACACCAGGATCGGGTTTAAATGAAGTGATCCCGCGTGCTCCCTATGGCGGCGGATTGTCTGCTGCTGATTTTAATAATGATGGATATATTGATATCCTGGCAATTACAAGTGAAGGAAAATATTTCCGATTGTACAGGAATAATGGGGATGGCACTTTTACTAATGTTGCAGAAAATGCAAATATCTTAGCAAATACTTCTTTTAATTACTCTGCACCGGTTGCGGACTATAACCAGGATGGTTATTTGGATATCTATCTTGCCAGATGTGATCATTATCCACCAAAATATTATGCTGCTTTATATGAAAATTCAGGTGGTACAAATCATTGGTTGCATGTAAAATTAACCGGAGTAGAATCTAATAAAGATGCTGTAGGAGCTCGGGTTATTATTTATACAGATGGAGAGTGTCAAATGAGGCAGGTATTAGGTGGGGATGGGTATAAAATGGATAGTTTACCAGTGGAATTTGGACTGGGAGAAAAAAGTGTTGTGGACAGTATGGTTATTTATTGGCCAAGTGGTACTTACCAAAAGGAAATAATACTCCCTTCTGACACTTTAATTACCATAGAAGAACTGGAGGGGGTACACCAATTTTGTCATATAGTTAGCGGAGTTGTTGATTATTATAATAATCAGGATAAGGTTCCTTCAGTTGGAGTAAAGGTGACGGGAACGAGTTCAACTACTGCTTATTCAGATCTGACAGGGACTTATCATTTTATTGTGAGTGATGGTGTAAACAATATTGATATAACTCCCTCTAAACAAAGGGATACAGATGTTGGTGAGTTGACTATTTCAGCTTATGATGCCGGGCTAACAGCACAAGCAGCTGAAGGAATTCAAGCATTGTATGGTATTTCTGCGGAAGCAGGAGATGTTAATGATAATAATGTAATTGATGAAAATGACCCTTTTCTGATTGCTCAGAAAACAGTAGGATTATCAAATAGTGATGATTCGCAGGCCGGGGACTGGAAATTTGATCCCTCAAAAATACATATTGAAAGAAATATTGATTCAAATCTTAAGGGACAGGATTTTACTGCCTGGATTTCAGGTGATGTAGATGGCAGCTGGTCTCAGTCCAGTGGATTAAAAAAGAAAGTTGTAAACACGCATCCCAGTTCCAGCTTTAGTCAAGTGTCCAATAATGATAGTACAATTAGCATTTCCCTGACCTTACCCGATAATCTCATGATGATATCTGCTGATTTATGGTTAGAATATGATCCATCTTTATTTTCAGTACATGATATAAAAACTACCCCTTTATCTGATGATTTTCAATTAGTATATAATGATGGTGTTCCCGGATTAGTAAAGATCGCTCTATACAATGCGGAGCCAATAGGAGATCAAGCCGAATATTTACAAATTATTTTTGATATTATTCCTGATGCAATAAATGATACCACTACTATGCATTGGAAGTATTATAGAATAAATAATGAAGAATATGAGGAAGATGATATTTTTCTTGATCTTAGAACTTATTCTGTATCTGGTAAAATTCAATATTATCAGAATGATCTACCTGTTCCGGAAGCCAAACTATTTTTAAATGACGGTAAAAACAAGGAGTCATATACTAACTCTCAAGGTATGTATCAATTTTTTGGGATCAAAGTAGGAGATAATGGAATTGTTACTCCTTCTAAAGAAACAGGACAAGATATAAGTCAACTTGTTATCTCTGCATATGATGCGTTTTTAGCTGCGCGGTATTCTGTAAATACAGAATCTTTAACTGAATTGCAAATAGAAGCTGCTGATGTAGATAAAAATGGAAGCGTTGAAATATCAGATGCTGAGTCTATTGCTCAAGCATCAGTTGGTAATTCTAATACAGAACCTTCATATGTTGGAGAATGGCAATTTTTACCATCATCATTTTCTTACACTAATATAACTGCAGATATTGTAAAAGATTTTATGGCGTATGCATTGGGAGATATAAATGGAGATTGGGTTCCTGATAGTAATCCACAGTCTATGCAAACAAAGGGATACAAGCAAAAAAATATATCTGAAAGTTTAGCTGTAACTGGTGATGATGAATTTAGTATTCCTGTTAATATAAACGAAGGCGATTCCATAGGGTCAGCAGATTTATGGATGGAATATGATGAAACTGCTATTGAATTGACTAGTATTACAATAATGGAAGGATTCAAAGATTTTTATCTTACTTATAACACTTCTACTCCGGGAATTTTGAAAATCGCTATGTTCAATACAGAATATGTGAAAGATACCAGTGATTTTATTAATCTTAATTTCCGTGTTATTTCTCATGAAATTACAAATCTGCATTGGAAACATTTCAGAATTAATAATAAAGAATATACAAAAGATGATATAGGAATTGACAACAGACGTAGAGTGTATATCACCATCAGCACCGAACCTCGAGGATTAAATTTTTATGCTAATGCTGTTTTGTATACAGCACCTCATACTTTTACCTGGCCTGAAGGTAGTTTACATCATTTAAAAGTTGAATCTCCTCAATCTTCTGATCAGGGCACTCGTTATGTTTTTTCTTCCTGGAGCGACGGAGCAGAAAGAATCCGCAATTATCAGGTGCCGGGCACAAATGATGAGTTAACCATTACTTTTGACAGACAGTACTATTTATCTATGGATACTCTTTATGGAAATCCTCAGGGGCAGGGATGGTATGATGAGAATCAGGATGCTTCCTTTTCAGTTACTACTCCGTATGTTGACAGCACAACCCGTTTTCTGTTTAACCACTGGGAAGGTGATTATTCCGGTACAGATCCTTCTGGCTCTATAGTTATGGATAGTCCTAAAACTATTACTGCTTCCTGGGACACCCAATATTATCTTGATATTAGTTCTCCGTATGGCAATCCCCAGGGGAAAGGATGGTATGATGCTGGTGCAGAAGCCTCTTTTTCTCTCACCACTCCCATTCAGGATGAGCTGACCAAATATATTTTTGACCACTGGAGTGGAGATTATTCCGGAACCGGCAGTTCCGGCTCCATTCTTATGGATGATGCTAAGGTAATTATTGCTCACTGGTTTGTCCGGCATTATCTTTCTATTTCTAAACAGCCGAATGCTGGCGGAGATATCACTCCCTCTCCACCCGGGGGCTGGTATGCACAGGAAGGTACAGTTGAATTGAAAGCCTCGGCAGCCCCGGGGTATACATTCACCAGTTGGTCTGGTGATCTTTCCAGTCAGGACAGTTCCGAGAAGGTTACAGTAGTAGAACCTATGAGCATAACCGCAAATTTTAAGAAAAGAATTCAGGTTGTCATTAATACAGACCCTTCGGGGCTGGATTTTACTGCAGACAGTAATTCATACACTGCTCCCAACACCTTTATCTGGCTGGAAGATTCAGAACATCAGATTGATGTGGATTCTATTCATTCTCTGGATAACAGCACCCGTTATCGTTTTAACAACTGGAGTAACAAAGCGGATAAGAATCAGCTTTATATCGTGCCGGGTTCAAACAGTACTCTTACGGCTCAATTTTTTACCCAATATTTTCTAAATGTGAACTCTTCCTATGGTGATCCCCAGGGTGAGGGATGGTATAACCGGGATTCCACTGCCATATTTTTTGTGGACAGATATCATTATGAGGATAAAACACGTTTAAAATTTTTCCGCTGGTCTGGTGATGTTCAGAATGATACCTCAATTGTACATTCATTAATTATGGATTCCCCCAAAACAGTTACTGCAAACTGGAAGACACAGCATTTTCTTACAGTTGAAAATTCCGGGCATGGTATACCTAAGGGACAAGGATGGTATGATCATGGAAAAGAAGCAGAATTTTCCATAACTCCAACCCTAATAACCATGCAGGGTGATTCTCAGTATGTGTTTACCGGATGGAGCGGTAAAGGGATAGGATCCTATAGTGGCGAAAAAAAATCTCACACCATCACCATAAACAATCCTGTTACCGAAACTGCTAATTGGCAACTGAAATATAAAATTACCACCAGTGTTGTTCCTGCCTGGGCCGGTTCAATTCAATATGATGCAGAAAGTGAATGGGTTAATCAGGGAGAACAGATATCAGTCACTGCAGTACCTGCGAGTGGAACTGATTATGAATTTTCCTTATGGAGTGGTGATATTAGCGGAGATGAAAATCCCAAAAACATAATGGTTAACAGTCCCCGAGAAATATGTGCTCATTTTATATTACGTGGTACAACCACCGTCACAACTGATCCGGAAGGTATTCCCATTACTGTGGACGATACAACCTATGTCTCACCTCATCAGTTTAACTGGATTTCCGGAACAACGCATATAATCAGTGTTCCGCAATCATACAGTCCTTTGGAAGGAGTTAAATTTACTTACCATCACTGGAATAATGAGGGGAAACGAGTTCAGCAAATTGAGGCCGGAGTACGTCAGTTATATAATGCAATTTTTCTAATAAAATATTATCTATCTACCAGTGTTGATCCTCAGGGGGCTGGTGAAGTTACACCTCAATCAAATTGGTTTGATATGGATTCGATTATAACAGTACAGGTGAATCCTGCTGCAGGATTTGATTTCCAAACCTGGAGTGGTGATCTAAACAGCAGTTATAATCCTGATCAGATAGTTATGAGTTCTCCAAAACAGATAACAGCAGAGATGAAAGAGACAACCGGCATTGAAAATGCTGATACACAACTACTAGATTTTAGTTTAGGTCAGAATCAACCAAATCCGTTTAATCCTGAGACCAATATTGAATTTACTATTCCCCATAATTGTTATGTAGAGCTGTCAGTTTATAATACCAAGGGTCAGCATATTAAAACTTTACTAAAGGGGCACAGAAACAAGGGGATTTATTCTGTTATCTGGGATGGGACTGATGAACTTAAAAAACAGGTTAGTAGCGGGGTTTATTTTTATATTTTAAAGACTGATTCTCAATTAATGAAAAAAAAATGTATACTTTTAAGATAGTTTGATATGAAATAATTATGCGTCCATACTTAATACAACATTTACTGGAAAAATCAGGTGAGAAGTTCCCTGATAAAATATGTCTGGAAGAAGCTACAAAAAAGATTACCTATGAGAAGACAATTCAGTATTCCCGGAAGGCAGCAGGGATGTTGCAGTCTCTTGAGATCAGTCCCGGTGAACATATCGGAGTATTCATGGATCGTTCAATTGATCAGGTAATTTCTTTATTAGGTGTATTTTATGCCGGAGCTGTACTTATTATTATAAATCCGATATTAAGGGATCAGCAGATATCTCATATTATTAAAGATGCTGAAATATCAACTATTATTTCCTCTCAGGATAAGATTGAAAAAAATTTTTCTTTGTTTAAAAATGCAGGAATCAATAAAGCAATAATTTTTCAAGGAGAAAACAGAAATCAATTTAAAGATACGATTATATGTGATGGCAACTGGGATGTATATCCAGAGTATACGGAAAAGAGTTCCGGAATTAGTGCAGATACCTCACATATCATTTACACTTCCGGTTCCACAGGCCAGCCCAAAGGAATTGTCATTTCTCATCAGAATACTATAGATGGAGCAAAGATTGTCAGTCAGTACACTGGTCTCAGAGCAGATGATCGGATAATAGGAACGTTACCATTCAATTTTGATTATGGGTTTAATCAATTAATGAATACCCTTTATATGGGAGCAACCATATATCTGCACCGATTTTTTCTACCCAATGATCTTCTGGGGGTTTTAGAAAAGAAAAAAATTACAGTATTTGCTGGTATGTCCCCCATATGGTCTAAAATTTTTAATCCCAAGCTAACCAATTTATCAAAAAAATATGATTTTTCCGGGATCCGAATCATTACAAATACAGGGGGAAAAGTTCCAGTATCCACTGTTAAAAAATTAAAAAATTTATTTTCCCGGGCAAATATTTTTCTCATGTACGGACTTACTGAAGCTTTCAGATCTACCTATCTTGATCCTTCTCAGATTGATAATCGTCCTGAGTCGATCGGAAAAGCAGTTCCCAATGTTCAGATAATGGTAATCAATAAGGAAGGCAGAGAATGCGGTCCTGGGGAAGAAGGAGAACTTGTACACAGAGGTGCCTTAATTTCCAAGGGATACTGGAATAACCCTGAAAAGACACAGCAGGTATTTAAACCGAATCCTTTACTTTCAGAGAAAAATAATCATCTTGAAACAGTAGTATTCTCAGGTGATATTGTTAAAAAAGATAAGCAGGGCTTTCTATACTTTATTGGTCGTAAAGATAACATGATAAAAACAAAAGGATACCGGGTAAGTCCCAGTGAAGTGGAGGAACTTATCTACAATTTTGATGGGGTGGCAGAATGTGTGGTAACTGGATATGAAGATAATGAAACTATAAAATTACGAGCAATTATTCAATTGAATGATTCTCTCTGGACCTCTAAAAAGGTGCTTATGAAGTGTAAACAGGAATTCCCCTTTTATCTGGTTCCGGATGATATTGTGTTGAGAGATAGTTTTCCCTTGACCTCTAATGGAAAAATTGATCGGAAAAAAGTTATTCAGGAGCACAGCAATGGATAAGGTACATATCATTGATACCCCCTTCAAAGGAATTGATCTTACTGAGATTTCCGAGGAATACGGAACCCCTATTTACGTTTATGATATGCGGTTTGTACTGAATCGTATTAGGTCATTAAAGGATTACTTAGGTGATGAATTTGAATTATATTATGCAGTGAAGGCCAATCCCAACAAAGATATTCTTACAGTGCTCAGTCAGGAAGCAGATGGTGTTGATATCTCTTCCGGAGGTGAATTACAGCAGTCTTTGGAAGGAGGATTTAAACCTGAACATATGAGTTTTGCCGGACCGGGTAAAAGCATTAATGAATTAGAAGAAGCGGTTAAAAGAAATATTGGATCTATCAGTATAGAATCGCTACAGGAATTAAAACGTATTCAGTCTCTTGCTGAAGAAATGAAGGTTCAGGCAAATGTTTCACTTAGAATAAATCCTGCTCAGGTATTCAAAGAGTTTGCCATTAAAATGGGCGGCAGATCTTCTCAGTTTGGGATTGATGAAGAGAAGTGTGAAGAGTTTTTTACCTTGCTTGAGAGGAGTTCAAATTGTAATTTTATTGGGTACCATGTTTATTCCGGGACACAGTGTCTGATAAGTGAGGCTCTTTTAGATAATTTTAAAAATACCATGGATATTGTAAGAAGATTCACTCAAAAATTCAATGCTGTTCCTCGACAGATTAATTTTGGCGGCGGATTTGGAGTACCGTATTATAAAAAACAGAGCCATTTAGCGGCTGAAGAGGTCTGCCGTTCCTTAAGTACTCTGTTTTCTGATTTTAAAAAAGATTTAGATTTACCCCGGCTTATAGGTGTTCTTGAATTAGGCAGATATATTATAGCAGAAGCAGGATATTATATTACTCAGGTTGTTGATAAAAAAATTTCCAGAAAAAAAGTTTATTGTGTACTTAATGGGGGCATGAATCATCATTTGGCTGCCAGTGGCAATTTTGGGCAGGTTATCAGAAAAAATTTCAGAATCATTAACATTTCTAATCCTAATGATAAAAAATTTGAAACTGTTACCCTGGTTGGTCCTTTATGCACAACCATTGATGTCATGGGCGACAAAGTGGAAATTCCACGGGTAAACATTGGTGATTACCTGGGATTTTTGAATTCAGGTGCGTATGCCTTTACAGCAAGTCCGCTCTTATTCCTTTCACATCCCCAACCGGGTGAGATTATGGTTGATGATTCCAATCAGGTAAAGAAAATACCAAGTGTAGGGGATAGATAATGACTACCATAAGAAAAGCTGTGAAAGATGATTTTGAGTTAGTCTATCCTTTGTTACAGAGATTCAAGTCTCGTTATCTTACCAGAGAAGATTGGAAGAAACTTTTTTATCGAAATTGGGACCGGGATGAGGGTTATTGCGGATATATTATGCTGGATGATAAAGAACCAGTAGGATTTTTGGGACTTTTATTTCATAGGCGTACTGTAGGTGGAGAGAACTGTCAGTTTTGTAATTTAACTTCATGGATTGTAAAAGAAGAGTTCCGCAGTAAAAGTATTTTTATGCTCCAGCCAATATTAAAATTGAAATCATATACGATCACTGATTTAACGCCATCAAAAGAGGTTTATTTACTTTTAAAAAGAGCCGGATTCCAGCATCTTGAATCACATTACCGGTTTATTTTTCCTTTTCCTTGTTTAATCAAAAAAAATACAATTTTATCTTTTATTACAGATAACAAGTATGTAAAAGAAAAACTATATGAGTTTAATCTACAGATTTTCAATGATCATCAATTCAAATACTGTCAGCATATTATAGTACAAACTTCAGAGGGGGAGTGTTATATTGTAATGACAAGAATGGTAAGGAAACGGGCTCCTTTTTTAATGGCACGGATTCATTATATTAGTAATATTGGATTGTTTTTAAAATATTTTGACTCCATCCGTTTCAGGTTATGTTTTCATTTTAAGGTCTTAGCAATAGTAGTAGATGAACGTTTCTTAGGGGATAAAAGAATTATTTTTTCCAAAAAATTGATTTTGGATAATAAACCTCTTTTTCGGTCATCCAAATTGAATAAGTATGATATTGATAATCTTTATTCTGAGTTAATACTGTTCAACATATGAAATGAGGAATTAATGGATCAACAATTAATAAAAGAGAAATTAAAGAATTTTTTTCAAGAGTATAGTGATTATACACCCGCAGATAATGAAAATTTATTTGAGAAAAACATTCTTGATTCCTACGGTATTGTAGAATTTCTTTCTTATATTGATGAAAATCTAGATATTGAAATACAAATTGAAGATATCACTGAAGAAAATTTTTCTACAATTGAGAAAATATGTACGATAATTCAAAAGAGCTAAATGTTATGCCAAGCAAGAACTTTACTAAAACAATAGTAGTTTATGATGTAGTGCTTCTGATTTTTCCCATCATTGTTAATATCATATCCCTGACATTGTGGATACGATTATTGGTATGGATTGTTTATTTATTTTTTATAGTATATTCCGGATTTATCCTCTGGTTGTATCATAGTATACAAAAAAAGAATAAAACTTTTATTCAGTCAAAAGGAGAAGTTATTCTGATAATTGCTCCTCATCAGGATGATTGTGTGGCCATTGCTGGGGGGTATGCAGTGCAAACAGTTGAGAAAGGTGGACATGTACATATTCTTTACACTACAGATGGGTATCAGGATGATAAAGTTACCCGGAAACAGGAAGCAGTTAAAGCCTGGTCAATGCTAGGTACGCAATCTGTTACCTTGGATTTTCTACCATACAATAATAATGCAAGTTTTCTCTATAAAGAGGAAATTGATAAAGTGATTGATGAAATTGGAACATATATCCTGAAGGTGCGACCTGAAACCATATTTATTCCTCTTTATGAAGGGGGGCATTATCAGCATGATGTGACAAATTATATGGTCAGCAAAGCATTGGAAAAGTTTAATGTACATTGTTCTGTTTATGAATCACCGGTGTATAATTTTTATATGTCCTTAAAGACAACACCGGAAAAGATCTTATCAGGATTGGTTCGTTTTATACCATTGGTCAGCTATGATTATCCTCCTGAACCTGTACGTAATGATAAAGTTTATTTTTTAAAAATGACAGATGCTCAGTTACAGAAGAAAAAAGATATTATTTCAGAATTTAAAACTCAGACCCCTCATAAATTAATTGAACGATGGGGTTTTTGTGATCGGTATCAGAAACAACATGCATATGATTATAGTAAGCCGCCTTTTAATTATAAAAAATCTATAGCTAAAAAAGTTCATAAAATGAAATCACTGCCTCTGATTGGTAAAGTGATGCGTAAAATGATGATATGGTCCACTACTATACATCCTGACCCATATTACACAATGACAAAAATACCATTATGATCAAGAGAAAATTGGTGAGTAAGATTATGAAAAAAATAATTTCAGCTGTTTTATTTGTAATTAGTACATATTTAATAAATTTTGTTCCACTTTTTTCTCAATCAGGAGATATCCATTTTAAAAATGCGGGAGGTAAAACTAATACCAGAGTTGGATGTAATACTCATGGTTCTGGTTTTTTTGATTATAACGGAGATAACTTGCCGGATATATTTGTAGTACATAATGAATCTTTTGGAGGATGGACAGGTAAAAATATCCCTCACACCTTACTAAAGAATATGGGAAATGGGACCTTTAAAGATGTAACTGAAGAAGCAAGAGTTCAGGGATCTACACCCCGTACCAGTGCTCAAGGATTTGCTGCTGCAGATTATGATAATGATGGTAAAACAGACATGGTTATTGCTAATGGACATTATCCAACCAAAAGAGTACTTTTATATTGGCAAGGTGAAGGAGAGGTTTTTTGGAATGCTACAAATGCTTCCAAAGTCTATCATAAAAATCGCGGAAGAAATCTTTGTTTTGTTGATTATAATAATGATGGGCGTTTAGATTTGTTTAGTTTCGGGGATCCGGAATCTAATAGTTATTCTCTATTAGTTTATAAAAATATTGGAAATGCAGAATTTTTACTTCAAAGTGAACAAGCGGGATTAGACCATTATCGTGATCCTCAGGATAGTTGGGGGCATGCTTTTGCTGATATTGATAATGATGGAGATATGGATTTTTTTAGTGCAAACTATGAAACAGAATGCCATCTGTTTATAAATAATGGAGATGGCACTTTTACAGAAGAAACAACTGAACGGGGTTTAATAAAACAAAACAGATTTTATGGGGCTATATTTTTAGATTATAATAATGATGGATGGTTTGATCTTTTTGTCAGAAGAGATCAGAGAAGATCTATTTTGTATAAAAATAATAAGGATGGTACTTTTACAGTAGCAACACCAGGATCTGGTCTTTGGGAAACACTTGCTCGTCCCAATTATGGAGGGGGATTGTCTGTAGCTGATTTCAATAATGATGGATACATAGATATTTTAGCAATTACAGGGTATGGATCCAAATTTCGATTATACAGGAATAATGGAGATGAAACTTTTACTGATGTTGCCGGAAGTGCAAATATTAGAAAAAATACCAAATATAATTATTCAGCACCGGTTGCAGACTATAATCAGGACGGTTATCTTGATATCTATCTTGCCCGATGTGATGGCTATCCACCTGATTATTATGCGACTTTATTTGAGAACTCCGGAGGTTCAAATCATTGGCTTCATGTAAAATTAATAGGGGAAGAATCGAACAGAGATGCAATTGGAGCACGGGTTTTAGCTTATACTGATGGGAAATTGCAAATGAGACAGGTTTTGGGCGGAGATGGTTATAAAATGGATAGTCTGCCAGTGGAATTTGGATTAGCTGGAAACAGTGTAGTTGACAGTCTGGTTATTTTTTGGCCGAGCGGGATTGTACAAAGAGAGATGCAGGTTCCGGCAGATACCATGCTTACCATCTTTGAGGAAAAAAGAGTTTACTATCATAGTTTTTTGGTTAGCGGATATATAGATTATTATAAATATAATAAGGAAGTACCGTCAGTTAAATTGCAGATGAGCGGTTCGACTGCAACCACTACTCATTCTAACCAGTATGGTTTTTATAAGTTTCCGGTCTCACGGGGATACAATAGTTTAGATATAATTCCTTCCAAGACAACTGATTCGGATATAGGAGAATATTCAATATCTGCGTATGATGCAGGTTTAACTGCTCAGGCAGTTCAGGATATTGATGTATTATCAGAAATCTCGGCAAAAGCAGCAGATGTTAATCAAAATAACCTGATTGATGAGATGGATCCATTATTAATTGCTCAAAAGGCTGTCGGATTGCCAAACAGTAATAATTCACAGGCTGGCAGCTGGAGATTTGATCCTTCACGTGTCCATATTGATGGAAACATTGAGTCAAATTTGGGAGGATATAATTTTACAACTTGGGTTTTAGGGGATGTAGACGGAAACTGGTCTCAATCCAGTGGATTAATGAAAAATGTGGTAGACACTACCGGCTCCAGTCAGGTCTGCCTTGATGACAGTACTGTTACTATTTCTCTTTCCTTACCCGGTAATATTTTAATGTTATCTTCTGATTTATGGTTAGAATATGATCCTTCAATATTGTCAGTTCATGATATTCAGACCACCTCTGTAACTGATGATTTTCAGCTAATTTACAATGACCAGACTCCAGGAGTGTTAAGAATAGCTTTATTCAATTCAGTATCCATATGGGGTGAAGATGAGTTTTTAAAAATTGTTTTTGATGTTATTCCGGAGATAATAGAAGATAGCACCCGGTTACACTGGAAATACTACAGAATAAATAAAAAAGTGTATGAAAAGGAAGATATAATACTTGATCTCAGGACATTCTCTTTTTCCGGACAAGTTAAATATTATCAGAAAAATACTTTTGTTCCCGGAGTTAAATTAACTCTAGATGCTAGGAATGATGATGAGACATTTACAAATAATAATGGTATTTATCAGTTTATTGGAATTAAGGCAGGTGATAATATAACTGTTACTCCTTTTAAGGATAAAAAAGAACATGTTGGTGAGATGACTATATCAGCGTATGATGCTTTTTTAACTGCACGACATGTTGCTAATGTGGAACATTTATACGGATTGAAAATTCAAGCTGCAGATGTTGACCAAGATGGTAAGGTCAGGATGTCAGATGCTGAATATATTGCCAGAGCATCAGTTGGTTTTAAAGATTCTAAAGCTAAAACCTGGAAATTTTCACCCCTGTCTTTTTCCTACAATAACATCAGGGAGAATATTGAAAAGGATTTTAAAGCCTTTATATTGGGAGATATCAGTGGTGACTGGTATTATGAAGAGAGCCCCTCATCAAAACGAGCAGCTAAAAGCCAGATCAATAATAATTCTTCAGTGGAGGTGATGTACAACAGTGCATATGAATTTAATATTCCGATCAGTATACTTGAAGGGGATTCCCTGGGATCTGCAGATATATGGGGTGAATATGATGAGTCGGCACTTGAACTGATTGATATTCGAAAAGCAGAAGAATTGACTGATTTTCATCTTACTTATAATGATTCTATCCCCGGAGTTTTTAGAATTGCCTTTTTCGGGTCCAATTATGTGGAATATGAGGATGCATTTGTCACACTGTATTTCAGAGTGATTACCAAAGAGATAGAAGAAACATCACTTCTGTGGAAATATTTCAGAATCAATAATAATGAATATAATAAGGATAATATAATAATTGATACCGGAGTTAATGATTATTCATATTCAGGTAAGGTTGTATACTATCAGGACAGTACAGGAGTTTCCAATACTAAACTACAGATGCTGGGAACTGCCAAGGAAGAAAGTTTTACAAATAGTAATGGTTTTTATACTTTTCCAGAAGTATCAAAATCAGACAGTATTATCGTTATTCCCAGTAAAGATAGAAATGCAGATGTAGATAACTTTACCATTTCTGCTTATGATGCAGTATTGGTTGCACGGCATGCAGTCGGCCTGGATTCATTATCAGGATATCAATTAAAAGCAGCTGATGTTGATACCAATGGCATAATTGATATGCTGGATGCTGTTTTTATTGCAAAACGATCAGTAGGTATTACTGATACAGCATCTTCTCAAGCAGGAGCATGGTTTTTTTCTCCCGAATCTCAAACCTGCAATTATGTATCGGAAGATATTATTGATAGAGATTTTACTGCCTATATCCTGGGTGATGTCAATGGAGATTGGAAACGTGACAGGAAAACAGGGAAATCTATGTTGATGAGTTCTCCCTGCACTCAAAACACGGGTACTGATGGAAGTGATAAATTCTATCTTCCTTTGGTTCTGGAAAATGATACCTGTCTTTTATCTGCAAACATTGGATTGACCTATGACCAGTCTGTTCTTGAATTAGTTGATATAAAAAAGAATACAGAGTTTGAAAATTTCTATCTTATTGTTAATAATTCAGTTCCGGGTATTTTAAAAATTGCATTTTTTGGAATAGAACCTGTTGTGAGTAAACAGGAATTTATCAAGATTTATTTTAAATATATTTCAGAGTCGGAACAGGAAACTAAAATAACATATGAAAACTGGTGTATAAATAATTCAGAATATAATAAGAATGAAACTATCCTGACCACAGGAATTGATGATGATACGGAAATTAGACTGGATTTTAAACTGTACTCCAATTATCCTAACCCATTTAATCCGGAAACAACAATTCACTACCAAATTGAAAAGTACAGTCAGGTTAAATTAGTGATTTATAATTCTAAAGGACGAAAGGTCCGCTGTTTGGTTGACAAATTTCAGAATCCGGGGAAATATAAAGTTACCTGGAATGGATTAGATGATAATGGAAATCCTATAGGAAGTGGATTGTATTTTTGCAGATTGGTTTCTAATGATAAGTTCAAAGTGATAAAAATGGTCAAATTAAAGTGATCTTCAATTGTTTGAAATAGAAAAAATTTTTGAAAGGATATCAGAATATTGTGAAATTATTTGAATTAACCAAAGCTCTCATAAAGATTCCTTCTCCTACCGGAGAAGAAGCAGCAGCAGTTCACTTTTTAAAGGCTTATCTTGAATCTTCCGGATTTGTAGTGGATTTGCAGACAGTTGAGAAGGGACGAAGCAATATTTTTGCAAAGATAGGTGAACCGGAGGTAGTCTTCTCAACCCACATTGATACTGTAAAACCTTTTCTTGATTTCAAGGAAGATAAGCATACAATTTACGGAAGAGGTGCCTGTGATGCCAAAGGAATATTAGCAGCACAGATCAAAGCGGTGGAAAGATTAATAGAATCCGGATGGCAGAATATAGGGTTATTAATAGTAGTTGGAGAAGAAGGTGGAAGTGACGGTGCCAAGGCTGCAAATCAAATTAATAATAATTGCCGGCTTTTAATTTGTGGTGAACCTACTGATAATAAGTTAGCTGTAGGGACAAAGGGTGCCTTAAGAGTGGAGGTACAAACAAAAGGTAAAGCCGGTCACTCCGCCTATCCTGAACAGGGAGAATCAGCAATACTGAAGTTACTGAAAATTATTCATGATTGGCAAAAAATCCAGTATCCGAAAGACAGTACTCTGGGAAGAACTACCTGGAATATCGGTATTATTGAAGGAGGAAGCGGAGCCAATGTAATCCCTGATTTTGCCAGAGCAGAGATGATGTTCCGTTTGGTAACAGATATTTCTTCAATAAAAAAATTATTAGAGAGTAATACAAAAATTGAAAGTGAGATTGATTATACTTTTGAAATCGATCCCATAAAAATGGATTCAGTTATAGGATTTGATACAAAAATAGTGTCATTTGCCACAGATGTACCTCTCCTTAGCAATTGGGGAACACCCTATTTATTAGGACCAGGTTCTATTTTAAAAGCACATACTATGGAAGAATCCATATCCAAAAAAGAACTGGTAAAAGCAGTAAATCTGTACTGTACATTAGCTAATGAGGTTACAAGTTAAGATGATTGTAATGAAATTCGGCGGTACTTCTATTCAGAATCCATCAGTTTGTAAAAGAGTAATAAATATAATAAAAAACACTTCTGATCCCAGGAAAGTCATAGTTTTTTCAGCCATGGGCAAAATCACGAGGAAACTTCTTGCCTTGTCGCAAAGTTATGCTGACCAGAAAGAGACAGCAGTTAAAAGGATTTTTCAGGATATCAGATCATTTCATCATACATTATCTCAGAGTTTGATCTCAGATAGCGGGAGTAAAAAGATAATTCCTTTAATGGATTCTTATTTTAAGCAGATAATTGATTTAGGGGAAGAGATCCAGAAGAGAAAAAAACTGGAACCAAGGATGCAGGATAGAATGTTGAGTTATGGAGAATTATTGTCAACTGCGATTATGACAAATGCTATGAAATCTAATGGTCTCAAAGCATCATTACTGGATTCAAGAGATTTTATCATTACTGACAGTTCATTTACTGGTGCCAAACCCTTAATCAAAGAAACTTATGAGAAAATAAATATAGCAATTCCATCTATTGTTGAAAAAAAAGAAATACCAGTGATTCAGGGATTTATTGGTTCCAATTTTCAGGGAGTGGTGACTACCTTAGGATTTGAAGGCTCAGATTTAACCGCTTCTCTAATCGGGGCAGCTTTGAGAGTGGATGAAATACAAATATGGAAAAATGTTTCCGGGATTATGACTGCAGATCCCTGCATCTGTTCAAAAGCAAAATCTATTGAAAATATAACATTTAAAGAGGCTTTTGAACTCTCCAAAGCCGGAGCAAAAGTGCTTCATCCCCGTACTACCACACCTGCTGCGGAAAAAGATATTCCTATACGAATTAAAAATTCTACCAGACCGGAAGAAATAGGGACCTTGATCAGCAACCAGAATATTACTTCTGATGTCAGTATAAAATCAATTGTCTGTAAAATCGTCCACGATAAAGCATTGCTTACTTTGGTAGGTCAGGGAATTGCCCGGGAAAAAGGGATTATACAACGAATTATTATCCAAATAAAAGATTTTTCTTTTACTCTCCAGGAAGATGATAATCCTGATACTTTGATTTTTATTTTTGATAAAGCTGATATGGAGAAAGCAGTAGAGTTAACACATAATGCTGTTTTTTAGTCTGTTTTCAGATATTTTTACTTTAATCATTTTTTTTAAAAAGTGTGGGGCGGATATAAGGTGATGCTCTATGTCGCATTACTACTTCACGTTCCAAAATTCCAAAGAACGTACAAAAAGAAAATGTAAAAACCGCAGTCAGGGACTGCGGAAGTTATTCGTATTTTTGGGAACTAAAGACAGGCTTACACTACAATCTTTCCGTCTTTTACAATGGTTTTTCCATCAATGACCATTGTAGGTTTAAGCAGTACAGCATCGTTATGACAGGCAACATTATTAGTCCCCCCGAAAGAAACATCATTGCCAAAACCAATATGAACAGTACCTGCAACTTTTTCATCTTCCAGGCTGATACCTGATAGTTTGGCATCAGGATTGGTTCCTATGCCTATTTCTCCAATACTCCTGCTTTCCCGTCCATAGGGACGTAGAATTTTTCGCATTTTTTCAACTTCATAATTACCGGTAATACGAATACCATATCCATCTTTTACTGATACTTTAATAGGATTCTTCAGTAAGCCAATTTCAGGAAAAGAACCATCAATAATTATAGTTCCCTGCGCAGAACCATGAACAGGACCAATGCAGGCTTCACCAGCTGGAATATTGGAAAAGTTACCGGGCTTATGAATCATCCCTGTATCAGAATACCCTTTTTTGCGGGAAATAGAGCAATATAAGTCAGTTCCCCTGGGGGTAGTGATATGTATTTCTTTTCCAATGGTGAGTATATCAGCAAGTTTTCTGCTTATATTTATTAAGTTGGTATAATTTCCCACCAGGTTTCTTTTTAACATAGCTTCGGTAACTCTTGGCATACTGGCAATACGTGTTCCTGATTGAGAAGCTTTTCTACGAGCTGTTATATGTGAGATAGATTTACTGGTGATAAGCGCGGCAATATCAGAATTTTGTAAAAGTTTATTAATGGTAGAGGAGGGTTTGAAATTTTTGTTTTTTATTTTTGGCAGAATATGTAAAGAAGGATTTTTGGACAGGCATTTAGCCTTGAGATAAAATTCATAGGCTAATTTACTTTGAGGTTCATCAGCCAGTATAAGGATTTTTTCGTTTTTTTTAATTTTAAAACAATCTTTTAAGATTGAAATTATTGCATGATGGAGTTCAACCATGGATAGATGACCTATAAAAAGTTGCTGTTAAATGAGATTTTATAAGTTCAAAATAATTCTAACTATTCAAAAAGTCAAGAAAAAAATAGAAAAATAAAATTGACTTTTATTAAAAAAACATATACTTTCACAGTAGTTTATCTAAAAAAATAAAAACTTTTATATGAAGAATATAAAAAATGTAAATCTCGGGCAGTATGCTCCCAGAGATTCTATTATTCATTCTCTGGATCCAAGAATCAAGATTCTTTTTTGTTTTATTTTGATGTTTTTAATTTTTTTCACACATAAAATTGAAATACTTTGTTTTTTATCTATATTAATAATTATTTTGTATTATTTGGCAAAACTTAAATTTTCCTTGGCATTAAAGAATATCCGTCCTTTCTTTTTTCTTTTTTTGCTTACTGTGATACTGCATGGGTTTTTTACTCCAGGGAGAATTTTATTGACCATACCAGTCATTAACGGGGATATTTCACTTGAGGGTCTTTATAAAGGTTTTTTCTATACATTTCGTTTAATTATTCTCATTATTTTAGCAGGGTTGCTTACTTTAACTACTTCTCCCATGAGTTTAACGGATGGCATGGAACGATTCTTAAAACCTTTTAAAAAATTGGGTTTGCCAGCTCATGAGATTGCCATGACAATCTCCATTGCAATGCGGTTTATACCTATTCTTATCGAAGAATCTGAAAGGATAAAAAAAGCTCAGATTTCCCGAGGAGCAAAATTTGAGGGAAATATAATAAATAGAACAAAAAGTATAATACCGCTGGTTGTTCCTCTTTTTATTTCAGGATTCAGAAAAGCTAATGAATTGTCACTGGCAATGGAAGCCAGAGGATACAAAGGGGGACAAGGCAGAACCAGTTATTTATATTTAGCCTTGGGAAAAAATGATTTTATTTGTTTATGTATACTTTTTTTTCTAACTTTACTGATAATAGGATATGGTTAAATTTCGGTGCAGTAATCAAGAATGGAAAAAAAGTCTGACTATAAAAAATATATTAAGATGACGGTTGAATATGAAGGCACTGACTTTGCCGGATGGCAGGTACAACCCGAACAAAGGACAGTTCAGGAAGAGATTGAAGCAGGATTATTTAAATTGACAGAGAAAAAATTTAGAGTTACAGCAGCGGGCAGGACGGATGCAGGAGTGCATGCCTTAGGTCAGGTTGTCAGTTTCGGAAGCGATAGTAAATTACCAGTTTCAGCATTTAGCAAGGGATTGAACAAGTATCTACCTGAAGATATCAGGGTAATAGAGGCAGAAGAGAAAACAGAAAAATTTGATGCCAGAAGAAATGCTATAAGTCGTACTTACAGATATGTTATTTCAACCAGACCAAAGGTTATTGGCAGAAGATATAGCTGGTATCCTCATTGTAATTTTTTATTAGATCCTATGATCAAGGCTTCGGAGTCTCTGAAGGGAGAACATAATTATGCCTCTTTTTGTAAAAAAACCAGTGAAGGATATTTCGGGAATATTTCTACAGTTCATAGAATAGAATGGAAAACCTTTGAGGATATAATATTTTTTGAAGTAACAGCAGTACGATTTCTCCATAACATGATCAGGATTATAGTGGGAACGTTATTAGAAGTTGGCAGAGTAAGACTTACTCCGGAGGATTTTAAAAATATACTTGAAGCCCGGAACAGAAAGCTTGCCGGCCCCACGGCTCCTCCTCAGGGATTGTATCTGGTGAGTGTTCAATATTAAAAGGGAGTATTACTAAAGTTTTCTGAATGATTAAAAAGTACACGGAGTTCGGATACTATACAAATAATAGAGAAGCATGGATTATGAAATAAGAAGCAAGAAATAAGACAAAAGACATTAAGAAAAAAATAAGAATTAAAAAGGTTTACAATCTAAATCAATAAACTGGAGGGTTAGATGAAATTTTTTATTGACACAGCTAATGTAGATGAAATCAAAGAGGCTGCCAGCCTTGGTGTTCTTGATGGAGTTACCACTAATCCCACGCTGATTTCGCGCGAGGTAGAAAGAACAGGAGCAAAGTTCAGAGACATCCTGAAAGAAATTTGTGATATTGTCAGAGGACCGGTTAGTGGAGAAGTAGTAGCGCTGGATCATAAAGGAATGGTTAAAGAGGCACGAGAGCTTGCCAAGCTTGATCAGCATATAGTTGTTAAAATTCCTATGACCAAAGATGGATTAAAAGCTGTAAAACAGCTTTCAGGTGAAAAAATAAAAACAAATATGACCCTGATTTTCTCTCCTGCACAAGCATTGCTTGCTGCAAAAGCTGGTGCGACCTATGCCAGTCCTTTTGTGGGAAGACTGGATGATATCAGCCATTTAGGGATGGAATTAGTGAGTAATATTGTCAATATTTATGATAATTTTGGATTCCATACTGAAGTTATTGTGGCAAGTATACGAAATCCTCTGCATGTTCTGGATGCTGCCTTAATGGGAGCGCATATTGCTACAATTCCTTTTAAGGTAATTGATCAATTGGTAAAACATCCATTAACTGATATTGGTATTGATAAATTTTTAGCTGATTGGGAGAAAGTAAAATAATCGGTCTTTAAAGACCAGGATTTAAGAAAAATAGATAATACAAAGAATATTAAAGATAACATATGAAAAAATTGAGAAATAAAACTATAACACTGTGTATGAAAGAACATTCAGAGGATAAGAAAATGTTTTCAAGAAAAATTTTATTATCAATGATTATTTCCTCTTTATTGCTATCATTACTATTTTGTTCACCAAAACAGGAAAGTAATAGTAAGGAAGAAGTATCTGAACAGGATAAAATTTTCACTACTCAAGAAGATAAGGCCAGGGCAGGGCTGAATGAAGATATTTATATGTCAAGACAGAATGCCATAACCAATGCTATTTCCAGGGCCAGTCCGGCTATTGTGGGGATCAATGTAATTCAAATAAAACGGTATTATGCCCAGGATCCTTTTGATTCTTTTTTTAAATATTATTTTAAACCTTATGAATACGAACAAAAAGTGAAAGGACTTGGATCAGGATTTCTGATCTCCTCTGATGGGTATATTCTCACCAATGAACATGTAGTTCACGAGGCGACAGAAATTGTGGTAACCATGACAGATGGTACGAAATTCGAAGCTGAGCTGGTTGGCAGCGACCAAAAATATGATGTTGCATTATTAAAGATTGATGGAGAGAATCTCCCTTACATTTCTCTTGGCAATTCTGATGATATTATTATTGGGGAGTGGGTGATAGCCTTGGGGAACCCTTTTGGGCTGTTTGATGTCAGTGCAAAACCATCAGCAACCGTAGGGGTTGTGAGCGCCGCAGATATGGATTTTCAAGGTGAATATGCAATTCAGGGCAGGTCTTATACTGATATGATTCAGACGGATGCATCAATCAATGGAGGAAACAGTGGGGGGCCACTGGTAAACAGTCTGGGTGAATGCATTGGTATAAACACTTTTATTTTTTCCGGCAGTCAATATGAAAAAACCTCCATTGGGATTGGTTTTGCGATTCCTGTAAACAGAGCCAAAGAGATATTACCGGAATTAAAAAAAATAGGCAAGATAGACAGATCTTTTTCAACCGGACTGGAGGTAAAAAACCTTTCTTTTACGACCGCCTTGCGCTTAGGAATATCACCGGGTGATGGTGTCATTGTTTCCGGTATTGTAAACGGATCACCGGCAGATCATTCTAATATAAAAGTTGGTGATGTTGTAGTTATGATTAATAAACAGAGGATAAGTTCTACTTATGATGTAAAGCAGGTAATAAACCGTATTGACATCAGAGAGAATAATACGCTGGAACTGGTTATTTATCGTAATGGAAAGTTGAAACAAATAAGTTTAACTTTGGATGATCAGCATTAATAAATAAGGTAAGAAAGTGAGGATATATTGATTAAACGATACACACTTGCTGAGATGGGAAACATATGGACCCGGGAAAACCGGTTCCGAAAATGGCTTGATGTGGAATTGGCAGTTTGTGAAGTCCAGACACAGAGAGGAGAAATTCCCCAAAAAGCATGGGAAAACATCAAGCAGAAAGCAGATTTTGATATCAACAGAATTGATGAAATTGAAGCAGTGGTAAAACATGATGTAATAGCCTTTTTAACCAGTGTTTCAGAGAAAGTAGGAGAAGATTCTCGTTTTATTCATCAGGGAATGACTTCCTCTGATGTACTTGATACTGCTACTTCTCTTCAGTTAAAAGAGGCAGGAACTCTTCTTTTAAAACGACTTGAAAATTTTAGAACGGTATTAAAGAAGCGAGCAGTTGAGTTTAAAGATACCGCGTGTATCGGCCGTTCTCATGGAATCCATGCTGAGCCAACTACCTTTGGTCTTAAACTGGCTTTATGGTATGATGAAGCGGGTAGAAATATCAAAAGACTGAAACGGAGTATTGATTCAGTTTCAGCCGGAAAAATATCCGGTGCAGTTGGTACTTTTGCTCATCTGGATATGGAAGTAGAAGAATCCGTTTGCCAGAAACTGGGGATTAAACCTGCTCCGGTATCCACTCAGATTGTGCAGCGGGACAGACATGCAGAATATTTGTCCACCCTAAGTCTGACAGCAGGATTGCTGGAAAAGATTGCAGTTGAAATACGTCATTTGCAAAGAACCGAAGTAGGTGAGGCGGCAGAATTTTTTTCCAAAGGACAAAAAGGTTCTTCGGCTATGCCCCACAAACGAAATCCCATAACCTGTGAGAGGATTGCAGGTATGGCCAGACTGCTTCGTTCAAATTTAATGGCTGCTTTGGAGAATATGGCTTTATGGCATGAAAGAGATATCTCTCATTCCTCTGTAGAGAGAGTTATTTTACCGGACAGTAATATCCTCCTGGATTATATGTTATTTAAAATGACTGATATTATTAAAAATCTTATTGTGTATCCTCAAAGGATGCAGGAAAATCTTGAAATGACTAAAGGATTGATTTTTTCTCAGGCGTTACTTTTAGCATTGACCGGAAAAAATATTACCCGTGAAGATGCGTATAGTCTTGTTCAAAAGGTAGCCATGGAATGCTGGGAGAGCGGCAAGAATTTTAAAAAAATGGTAGCAGACCATAAAGCTATTAATCAGTATTTATCAGAACAAGAGTTAGACAGATGTTTTAATGTACAATATCAGTTGCGTAATGTTGATGGTATTTTTAAAAGAGCTGGAATCTTATAATTATAGGAGGGCTCGATCTTGGATATCAATAAGGGAAAGACTTTAGTTAATAAGGATGAAAAGAGTATCCATGCCACTGATGATGAAAAGTACCAAATTATACATTTTAAAGAAACTCTACCTAACAAGGATAAAAAGAATGTAACTAAAATCAAAGGAAAAGGGAGGGATAATTGTTCCCTGGCGGTGGGATTGTATAAATATTTGAAAAGTTATAATATTCCTACTTATTTTAAAAAACAGATTCAACCAAATGAAATTCTTATAAACAAAGTTGATATGATACCAGTTAAAATTTCTATCTGGAATATTGCCTCTGGGGATTTTAAGAAAAATTATAAAATTAAAAAAGGTGAATTTTTAAAGTGTCCGGTAATTGAGTACTATCTCAATGACAAGCAACTCAATTTCCCCATGATCAATATGGATCATATCATAGCTTTTGATTGTGCAACTGGTGAAGAATGCAGGGTTTTGGATATTTATACCCGGAAGATTAATGCTGTGCTGAAATCTTATTTTGAGAGAAGAGGATATAAATTAGGTAAATTTGAATTAGAATTTGGCAGATGGAAAGATGGAATAATTCTGGCCAGTGATGTAACACCTGATAATTGTCAATTGTGGGATATCAGACAACAGGAAAAAAGATGGTTTTATCTTAACAAAAAAAATGTCTTACAAGCTTATAAAGAATTAATGGGTAAATTACTTTAAAAGAAGGAGTTTATTTATTGCATCAGCCTTTAGTAGTTTTAATTATTCTTATACTGTTATTTGTTATTAGTATAATAACATGGTTTCTTTTAAAGAATATATTTTTGCTCGGTACAGGTATATTATTTTTATTATTATTTTTATTTACTCTCTATTTTTTCAGGGATCCAGCCCGACAAGCGCCAGATGTAAAAAATATAATTATTGCTCCTGCAGATGGCAGAGTGGTTGATATTACATATGACCAGCAATTGTTATCTTTTGATGAAAAATTTATTAAAATTTCAATATATTTATCATTATGGGATGTACATATAAATCGGATTCCCATCAGTGGTGAAATAATTTTTCTGCAATATAAAAAGGGAGAATTTTATCCTGCATATAAAAGTAAAGCTTCTCAAAAAAATGAATCAAATGTAATTGGAATAAAAACTAAAATCGGTAAAGTCTTTGTGAAACAGATTGCAGGGATTATTGCCCGCCGTATAGATTGTACTATAAAAAAAGGAGAAAAAGTTACTATGGGCCAGAGGTTTGGTATAATTAAATTCGGTTCCAGAGTAGAACTTTTTTTACCTCCCAGTGTTGAGTTAACTGTGTCAGTGGATGATTATCTCAGAGGAGGTGAAACCATAGTTGGGAAAATTTTATGAAAAATAAATTATATTTTGTCCCCAATATATTTACTTTATTGAATTTGTTTTTTGGTTTTCTTGCTCTTGTCAAAATTTTTTCAGGTGAGAATAACCTGGCAGCATGGTTTATAATTTTTGCAGTTATTTTTGATGCCTGGGATGGTGTAGTTGCTCGTGCTACCAATTTGGAATCCTCATTTGGGTTTGAGTTTGATTCTCTGGCAGATATGATTTCTTCGGGATTAGCACCGGCTCTTTTAATTTATACAACAGCTTTACATAGTTATGGAGTTTGGGGGATACTGATATGTTTTTGTTATGTTTTTTCAGGCAGTTATCGACTTTCCAGATTCAATGTATTACACAGTCAAACAGCAGGTAAGGGATATACAGGTCTTCCTCTTCCGGTAAGTGCTGTTGTTGTATCTTCTCTGTGGATTTTCAGTCCTCCTTTTGTAACTATTGACGTTTCAAGTTGGTGGTTTTATCTTATTATTTTTTTAAGTATTATTATGGTGAGTCCTGTTCCCTATAATTGGCCTGTAATCAGTTTTAAAAAAGGGTATAAAATAACTATTGTTTCAATTATATTACTTCTGGGAACCGGAATTATGATTTTATTTCCTAAAAAGTACTTGTTTCCTTTGTTAATGATTTTTATTTTATACGGTGTAGTTAAATGGACAGTTAAGTCAGTTTTTAAAAAATATGTATTGAGGAGGTAAGAGATGGGTTTTAGTTCAATTGGTCCTGTAGAAATAATGTTGATCTTTCTGGTGATTCTTCTTTTATTCGGAGCGAAAAAGTTGCCCGAACTTGCAAGAGGATTAGGTAAGGGGATCAGAGAATTCAAGAATGCAACCAAACAGGTTGAGGATGAATTTGATAAACTTGAGGATGATAACGATTCCAACAAGAAAAATGGCAATAAGAAATGAGGTTCATTTTCGGTTATAGTTATTAGTGATTTTTTCACATTATGGGTTTACTGAAAAATTGATAAGGAGGAGCTGTGAATATTGAAAAAGTAGAGATTGAAAATCCGGATAGTCTAAACTTTATTCTAGGGCAATCCCATTTTATCAAAACGGTGGAGGATGTTCAGGAAGCACTGGTTCAGACTGTTCCGGGTATAAAGTTTGGTCTTGCTTTTTGTGAGGCTTCAGGTCCTTGTTTAATTCGATTTACAGGGACTGATGATGAGCTTATTGAATTAGCCAAGAAAAATGCTTCCCATATTGGTGCGGGTCATAGTTTTATAATTTTTTTAAGAGAGGCTTTTCCCATTAATATTATGAATACTATTCGTAATGTTCCTGAGATTTGCCGGATATTCTGTGCCACAGCTAATCCCACCCAGGTTTTGGTTGCTCAGACAGATTTAGGAAGAGGAATTGTTGGTGTTGTGGATGGAAGTTCACCAAAAGGTTTTGAATCAGAAGATGATGTAAAAAAGAGAATAGAATTTTTACGGAAAATTGGTTATAAGGTTGGATGATACTCTATGAAGTCATCAGGTTCAAATATACCAGATCCCACAATTGAAGCTTTAGCCAGGAGTTTTGTTAAAGAAGCCATTTCTTATGGATTTAAACAAGTTGATTATGTAAGATTTGTCAATGTACTTTTAGATTGTGCTATGGGGCAGGAGAGCAATCAAAAACTAAGTGCTAATTTAAAATATAAAAATATTGAAAAAAAACTTGATGAATTAGTTACACCACCTTTAAGGGGCGAACATATTAAAGTTAGATTGATGAATGAAAAAAAAGACAGAGGGCTTTTTGAAGAATGGATGAAAGATAATGCTGGTAAAAGGTTTTTGTTATCCCGGATTACAGCCAGAGAAATGAGGATTGAAGAGTTGTTAAATACAGATGTTAATATTATAGGCCTCATAACTTTGTTGGACGATACACCTATTGGTTCTATAGCATTTTTAAATTATGATGTAAATCATCTAAAAGCTGAATTAAGAAAATTGATCGGAAATCCGAAATACAGGGGGAAAGGATATGCAAAAGAGGCCACTAAATTATGGATCAATTATGGATTTTGTAACTTAGATTTGAGAAAAATTTATTTAAATACTTTTGATACAAATATCCGTAACATACGTTTGAATGAAGAGGTTGGGTTCAGAGTGGAGGGTATATTGCGTAATGAAGTATTTGTAGATGGAGAATATAAGGATGTACTTCGTATGGGATTGTGGAGAGAATAGTATTTTTATAATAAAATGTTTTTTTATATGATTATTTAAAAAATAAGGAGGTAAAATTGAATTGGGAAAAAGAGATTCATAAGGTTTTAGAAAAGAAATCCAGTTTGGTAAAAGAAGATTTACCCCGAGAGGAAATGATACGTCTTTCAGTAGAACGTAAAGAAACCATAATCTCAGCTAATGGTGCGTTAGCAACCTGGACCCCTCCGGAATCCACTGGCCGTAGCCCTAAGGATACTGTTATAGTTAAAAGAAAAGCAAGCCAGGAAAATATTGACTGGGATAGTCCAAATAATATACCAATCACCGAGAAAACTTTTAACATGGCCATGGAGGACGGATTATCCCTACTAAACAAGAAGGATACCATTTTTGTTACTAATAGGGCAGTGGGGGCTGACAGCTCTTTTGCTCTTCCTGTTAAGACTGTCACTGATACGGCAACAACTGTACTTTTTACAAATAATATGTTTAGACCGGTTCCCGATGATATTAAAAAAAGTTGTTTTTATAATCAGCCCTTTACTTTAGTTGTTTTGCCCTATGATAAACTTACGAGAAAAAGATATAAAGGGCATTTGCGTCAGTTGCCGGATGGACAGACAACCAATATGATAGTTGCCATGGATATGGATAGGCATCTGGGTGTGATTATCGGGTCAGCCTACGGTGGAAGTGTTAAAAAACTAATTTTTACAGTGATGAATTATTATCTTCCCATGGAAAAAATACTTCCGCTTCACTGTTCAGCTAATGAGGGAGAGGACAAGGATTCTGCTTTGCTTTTGGGATTATCCGGAACAGGGAAAACTTCTCTTTCTGCTGATCCTGGGCGGGCATTATTAGGAGATGATGAACATGGCTGGTCCGATAATGGTATTGCGAATTTTGAAAATGGATGCTATGCAAAATTTATCAATATTAATCCCGAGAAAGAATCTGAAATTTATAATGCAGTGATGCATGAAGATGATTATCTAAAACATGGTGCCATTGTTGAGAATGCTATGATTTATCCCAATGGGATATTTGACTTTGATGATGATCGCTTTACTCCTAATTCACGGGCGAGTTATCCTTTACGTTATCTATCCAATATTAAACCTGCTTCAACTGCAGGTCATCCTAAAACCATTTTGTTTCTGACTGCAGATGCAAACGGAGTTATTCCGCCTGTTTCCAAACTGACTCCGGAACAGGCTATGCTGTGGTTTTTAATGGGGTATACCAGTAAATTGGCTGGTACAGAGACCGGTATTGTGGAACCGGTTTCTACCTTCAGTCGTTTTTTTGGAGAGCCGTTTATGCCGCTTAACCCGGATATTTATGCCAGTATGCTGGGAGAGAAGATGAAAGAACATGGATCGCAGGTTTACTTGATAAATACAGGCTGGAGTGGCGCTCCCTATGGAGAAGGGGAAAGAATGGATATAAATTTAACCAGAGCAATGGTAAAGGCTGCACTTACCGGAAAATTGGTAAAGGTTGACTACGAACAGGATGAGTATTTTAAGGTTTGGATACCAAAATCATGCCCTGAAGTACCAAAGAATATTTTGAATCCTAAGAAATCCTGGAAAGGTAAGGAATCCTATGAGAAAAGGGCGGTAAAGCTTGCCAGAGATTTTAAAAACCATTATGATAAAGCCTATGGTAATAAAAATATAGATCCCAAAGTATCTGAGCAATGTCCTGGAAGATGATTCTGGTTTTTAGAAAGGTATTAATTTAATGATATACCCTCCTAGTGATTAAAAGTTAGGAGGGTATGTTGTTTTATTTTTTGATGCAGAAATTTTTAAGAAGAAGGGATTTTTGAAATTCCTGTTTGATTTTTGTAGGATTTTTGTAACAATTTAAAAATCATACTTTTAATTTTTTCCAGAGAATCCTTCCCCTTTACACTATAGTGATTGGCACCAAGCTGAAGTGCTCTTTGTACATGTATGATTTCTTTGTCCGAAGTAAGCACAAGAACCGGGATTTTTTTTGTAGATTGGTTGGCTCTGATTTTTTTAAGCATTTCAAATCCATTTGTATCCGGAAGCATCATATCCAGTACAACAAGGTCAGGGTTCTGGTGCAGGATTATTTCCCAACCTTCTGTACCTGTTTCAGCTTCAAATACTTCAAATCCCCATTTTTTAAAAGTTACTTTATAAAAAAAACGACTGGTTTCTGAATCTTCAATGATTGCAATTTTAAATTTATGCGTATCCATAAGATTTACATTTTAAATTTATTCCTGTAAAAACTATATTTACAAAGATATATTGCAAATATCGATCCAAAAATTATAAAATATCGAATATTTAAAGATTTAATTACTTTAATCTTTATTCAGAGGATGCTGCTGGTTCGAAAAATGGCAGACATCTTATACGGAAATTTTCTGCAGCGTTGTAGTGTTTTTCAAGTCTTTTGGCAATTGATTTATCTGTTTTTCTAGAAAGGATAGCTGAGCAGTGATGGTAACATTTTTCATATTGTTCCAAATAAAAGTAAGAAACCATAAGATGGGTTCTGCATTCTACTTCATTATAACCATTGTTGGAGGTATTGTGTATTATTGACTGGAGTAATCTTTCATATACTTCAACTGCTTTTTTATGTTCTCCCATTTTAAAGTAACAGTCTCCCACACCCCAGAGAAAAAATCGACTATTGGGATATTTTTTACATCCCTTTTGAAAGAGCTTGATCGCTTGGTTGAAGTTTTCCCGGTTATATTCAATCCACCCCAGACTGTTTAGACCAACCCAGTAAGAAAAAGTTCCTTTGGAAATGGATAAGCGAATTTTCTCAACCCCCTGATCTCTTTTATCCCTGATCCAGGGAAGCCATTTCAGATTGCGGTAAAAAAACCCGGACCAGTACATATAACTCCCAAGACCGAGCCAGGCATCATAAAGAGTAGGATCGATTTCTAATGTTTTTTCCAGATAGTTAACTCCTTTTTTAGCAGTCAGAAAAGCGGGAATGATTTTTTTCTGTTTTCCCAGGAAGAGCCCCTTATAACTGTATGAAGTACCAAGATAAAAATGTATCCAGGCATCGTTTTCACGTATACGTTTTTCCCCTAATCTGATTGCTGTGTCAATGTAAGCATAAAATTGTTCTTCCATCTGGGTTGATTCTTCATCCATCATTTTTGACTGCAGGGTAGCAGCCTGATAAAAATACCCCACAGGATGGTCCGGATATTGTTTCTTAACTCGCTGAAACAGATACATGGCAGAATCAAAATTACATTCAAAGGTTTGATTGATACCTTTTAAAATCAGAGAATCTGTTTTATCAGTAAATGGAGTCTGAGCACTCAGAGGACAGAAAGAGTATAAGAATAATATAAGTATTGTTTTAATGGTTTTCATTTTTTACCCGGTATTAATTTTTAGAATTTTCAAGAAGTTTTGATATTGTAACCAGTTCCAGCCCTTTATCCCGGAGACCATCAATGAGCTCTGGCAATTTTTGATGAGGAAAGTCTTTTTTCCGCTCACTTCCCATATGCATTAATATAATTGATCCATTCAGAGTTTTATTAGTATTTTTATCATAGTTTAATATTTTATCAACAATCTCTTCAGCTGTTTTATATATTTTTGATGTTGTATCTGCTACCCAGTCAAAAGTATCCATGGTTTTTTCCCATCCGTTCCCATGAGTCCACCCGATATGTTTATATCCGGTTTTGGCAGCCCATTGGAGTATTTCATTGTTATATTCTCCAAAAGGAGCTCTCCAATAAGGAGACATTTTTGCACCGGTAACCACCTGAAAGAGGTGGTTGGTTTTAACTAATTGTTTATAAATAACTTTTTCAGTTATTTTATTTTTGGTATTATGTTTATAATTGTCAGCAAAGGTAGTAATATGAGGGTGATCCCAAGTATGGTTCCCGACTTCATGCCCATCTTTAACCAGTCTTTTAACTGTTTGATTGTAATTCTTTATAAATTGACCGGTTAGAAAAAATGTTGCCTTGACTTTTTTATTCTCCAGAATATCCAGTATTTCCTGGGAAACATTGTTGGTTGAACCTCCATCAAAGGTGAGAGCGACCTGTTTAATGCTTTTGGACCCTCGAGAGAAATTCTTAGAAAGATAGAGAAAAGAAGGAGGAGCATAGTTAAAGGTGAGAGTTTGGATGGTATACATCACTCCATTTGGAGATATGGTTTTTACTTTTAATTTATTTATACCACGGGTTAATTTGATGTTTTCAAAAGTGAATGTATTGTTTTTTGGTAAAAAGGCTTCAATGAGGGTAGTATCAATATATAAGGCAATGATTTTGTTTTCATTACACTGCCCGTTAATTGTGATAGTATTTGAATATACCATACCGCTTGTTTTGGGAGAGGATACAAAAGTTTCAGGTGAAACAGTAGTATCGATTACAGTTTCTCCAATTTTACTTTTATCTTTTTCCTGTAGAAAATGTATTTGATTTTTCATTTCGAAAATGAAAAACAGGCATATAATCAATCCTGCAAATAATATTGATTCGATCAGTACATGCTTATTTATCTGATTAATTTTTGAAAAAGGCCAGAGTAGAATAAAAAGTAATAACCGAAGAAGATTGTATATTGTCTTTCCTATCTCCTTAGCACAAAAAAGAAATATACATTTGATACTGCAAAATTTATGATCCAAAAAATTTATTACGCAATTAAAACAAATGGGTTTATAACATTGGTGACAAATGTGCTCGGCAACGATATCTGGATGATTTTTACAGTATTTTGGTGTTGAGTGCATATTTTTTCCAATAATATGTAACTAATCCATTTATTCTTTCAAATGTTTTTCTCTCTTAAACCATCTTTTGGGAAAGGTATAACCGAAAAAAATAACAAAACTGAGGAGAAGAAATATCAGAGGATGAAGGGTAACAGGTTTTGTTTCCGAAAGTCCAACAGATGAAATGATAAGGTATAATTTCATAAAAAAATATGATATGAAGGCATGGATAAATCCGGGAATTATGGTTGCAAGGTATTGTAATCCTGTATGGGTAAAAAAGTTAATTTTTTCAGCTCCATAGAGAATCAGTCCTGCCAGTAATCCAATAAAAGCAAGAGCCAGCCAGGGCAGTCTTAGATTAGGAGTAAGGGGGAAATCAGTAATAAATCCAAGTATCAATCCTGTAATAAAACCGGTTTCCAGGTATGCCAGCAGTTTAAAAATCTGACGGCTATTCCGGGAAGCTCTATGTATGAGATAAAAACTCACTCCCATTAAAAGATATAAGAATACTGATTCCATTTAAAAGCTTTCCTTATCATTGGGAAATTTTTTATTTTTAATATCATTAATATAGTTTTCAACCGCTTTTTTTATAGCAGGACCAAGATCTTCATATTTTCTTGCAAATTTTGGTTTAAAGGTTTCAAAGAGTCCCAACATATCATGAGTAACAAGAATTTGTCCGTCGCAGTAAGGGCCAGCACCAATACCAATAGTTGGTATAGAAACAGAGAGAGTAACTTCCTTTGCAACAGTAGAAGGTATCTTCTCAAGCACTATTGAAAATGCTCCTGCTTCTTCTAATATTTTTGCATCTTTTATAATTCTTTTTGCATTTTTTTCATTTTTACCCTGGAGGGTATAACTACCGAATTTGTGAATGGATTGGGGGGTAAGTCCCAGATGTCCCATAACCGGAATGCCGGTAGTGACAATTTTTCGGATTGTTTCAGCAATATATTCCCCTCCTTCAACTTTTACTCCTTCAACACCACACTCTTTTACAAATCTACCTGCATTTTGCAGAGCAGTCTCCGGTGAGATTTGATAGGATAAAAAGGGCATATCTGTTATGACCAGTGCCTGTTTCACTCCCCGGCTTACTACTTGGCTGTGATAGATCATTTGTTCCATGGTAGCAGGGAGAGTGTTTTTGTTTCCTGCAAAAACCATGGAAGCAGAATCACCAATTAATATCAGATCTATTCCGGCTGCATCCAACAGGGAGGCAAAACACCAGTCGTAGGCAGTCAAGCAGGTAATCTTATCATTTTTTTCTTTCATTTTTGTTAGAAGAGGAACTGTCATTTTTTTTCTTTCCATAGTACTCCCCCTTACTTTATTGAATGTGTTATTTCAGTCATTAATAAAAGGATATCCGGTCAAGAAACTTATTTTTTGAATTTAACAAGGACTGAATCCATAATGGTAATGAATTCATCCGGATTTTTATATCCAATGGGATGAGCCAACTCAATACTGTCCGGGGATATAAAAAGGATATTAGGTATACCAATTCCACCGTATTTTGAGGCATTGGATTGATAGTTGTCTGCAACATCTCCCTGTTTGTCTACATCGATTTTTACCGGTATAAAATGCTGAGATTTTTCCATAACCGTTCGATCCGTAAAAGTAGAATCTTTCATTTTTATACATGGAGGACACCATTCAGCATAGAAATCGATCATTAGCGGTTTGTTCCGGGATTTTGCCATCTCTTTGGCTTTATCAAGATCATGAAGCCAGGCAATTTTTTTCACTTCTTTTTCATCAGTAGATTCTTGCTTACCAGAGCAATTTATTAATAGAGTTAGAAGTAACATCAATTGGATGATAATAACTGTAAGTAAAACGATTTGTTTTAATTTTTTGTTTACCATGGAATTCTCCGATATTAATTTGTTTTTGTAAATATAAAGAGGATAGAAAAGAGATGCAAGTTTAAAAAGTATTTCCTACGAAATTCAGTGTTGTCAGTCTTCGACAAAGCCTGTCCTGAGCATAGTCGAAGGGTTCAGACTGACAATATCTTAACCCCCTGAAGAGGCCTGGGTGAAAACTCTGATTATGGAGCACAGGGAGACCTGGGGTGTTTCAAGGTGTGCAGTTTTTATTGATTTTGAACTCATACCACTCTGGTTGTTGCGATTTAGGTGCATCACCGGGTGTTTTAAGTGAACAGGAATGAAAACACCCGGGGTCTTGAGAAACAGACACCCGGGGTTTTAGGATTATCCCAGTTCTACTATTTCCGAAAGTTTGTATCGGGAATCCAGTGGAGAGGTTGCAGGATTGATCCCCGACTAAGACACTCGGGGATGACAGGAGAAGGTAGAATAGTCATTCATTAATACTTATGCACGTCGTCTGTATTTTAACCACCCAAAGGTTTCGAACCTTCGGGAGGTTATTCATAAAAGATTTTCTGCAAATATCTACTTCATCAGAATCATTTTTTTAATGGAATACCAGCTGCCTGCTTGCAGGTGGTAGAAATAGATGCCGGAGGGCAGTGTCCCGGAATCCCAATCAATCTGATGAAATCCGGCAGTCTGTTTTTTATGATTTAAAGGCTCATCTACTTTCTGTCCCAGCATATTGTAAATGCAAAGAGTAACTGTCGAGTTTCTGGGAAGCCCGTACTTTATGGTAGTGGAATTATTAAAAGGATTGGGAAAGTTATCCTGAAGGGTAAAGCGAGAAGGTTTATTCCCGAATGCAGGATCATCAAGAGCAGTGGTTTTATTGATAGTGAATATGAGAGTATCTTTAGCTGTTGCTCCTTGAGGATCCGAAACCTGAAAAACTATACGGATGGTACCATGAGTATTTTTTCCGTTAATTTTAACAATATGGGTTTTTTGATTAATGGTGATGGTAAGGGTATTGGTGTCCAAAACCGTATGAGTCCAGGAAAGAGAACTGAGGGGATCATCCGGATCTTCCACAAAATCATCAAGATTACGGGTGAGAGTGTCCTGAGAGGTAATAATGATAGTTTTTGGTAAAGATTGTATGAATTCCGGAGGATCATTTACCGGAATAACAGTGAGACTGACTTCCAGGGTATCGTACAGCTCTCCGTCAGAAGCAATAACCGTAAAGGTAGTATCCTGGCAGTTGTCACCGGGCGTTCCGCTGATCTTATTACCTGACACTGAAAGCCAGGTTGGATAGTCTTCAAAGTAAATTGAGATGCTATCACTGTCAACATCTTCGGCAGTAGACTGATAGGAAAAAAGTTCTTTTTCAGTTGCAGTTGCAGTATCCGGTGAGGTAATAACCGGAGGATCATTTACCGGTATCACTGTGAGAATAACCTTCAGCGTATCTGATAGCTCTCCGTCGGAAGCAATAACCGTAAAACAGGTATCCTGTTTTCCTTCAGTTGGAGTTCCGCTAATTTTATTTTCTCCGGGAACCAGCCAGGCAGGATAATCTGTAAAGCTGAAGGTAATGGTTTCACTATCAGAATCATATGCCTGGGAAGTATAGGTGAAAAGACTATCCTCAACTGCAGTTGCTGTATTTGAAGACGTTATTACCGGAGGATCATTAACATACACAATATGTACTGATACTTTTAGGGTGTCAGATAAAATACCATCTGATACTTTGAAGGTGAAGCAGGTGTCCACATAATTTTCACGTGCATATCCCTCAATTGTCCAGCCTGAGACCGAAAGCCAGGAAGGTTTTGTTAGATAGGAGGAATATAATATTTCATTGTCAGGATCTTCAGCAGTTATGGTATAGGATAATAAAGAATCTTCTTCAACAGTAACACCATCAGGAGAAGTTATCCGGGGCGGATCATTAACCGGGGATACGGTTAAGGATACTGTTATAGTATCAGAAAGTTCGCTGTCAGATACAATTAAGGTGAAAGATGTGTCTGTTTTACCTTCAGTTGGTGTTCCTGTAATGTAGTTGTCAGAGGGTGTAAGCCAGGTAGGATAGTCTTCAAAGATATATACCAGTACTTCATCATCAGGATCCTGGGCAGAAGCTGTATAGGTAAACAGTTCATCTTCTATTGCAGCGGCATTTTCAGGTGAGGTTATTACGGGAGGATCATTTACTGGTATCACTGTGACCTCTACCAGGAGTGAATCATAGAAGAATCCATCAGTTGCTATCACCATGAAGGATGTATCCTGGGCACCTTCACCCGGTATACCGGATATTACATTCTGGGAGGGACTTGACCAGGAGGGATAGTCAGTAAACCATATATCTACCTCCTGAAGGTCAGGATCTTCAGCTTCAGCAGTATAGGAAAATGGTATATCTTCTACAGCCTCAACCTGGCCGGCAGAGGTTATGTCCGGTGGATTACACAATATTTCAAATTGGAAGACATCTGTGCTCTGAGTGTTTCCGGCACTGTCATGTGCAATAATTTGCCAAGTATGCGTAGTGTTATCAAGTGCCTGGGTAATTGTGAAAACTGTATCATTTGGAGCAAGGTTGTCAGCAGTTATTTCTTCATCAATTAAAAGTGTATATTTTTTAATTCCGGCAATATTATCCTTTGCCGCATTCCAGGAGAATTGAGGTAAATCTGTATAGATAGTACCATTGTTTTCGGGATAGATAAGTTGAAACGGTTCAGGAGATGTTGTATCTGCAGTAAATTTAAATGTAGTGGTATTTCTTATATTTCCGGCGCTGTCCACAGCAGTCACACTCCATTCATAGTGTCCTTCTGAGAGCAGGTTTGCTGGTTTTGTTTGTAACGTTGAAATATTATCTTTATTTAGAGATCCATCAATATACAGTTGATATTTCTTTAGGCCGGATAATGCATCATTACTCTCATCCCAGAAAAAGTCCGGATTTAAGGTATTAATAAAGGTTTCATTCTCAGGTGAGATAAGATCAAACGAGGAAGGTTTGGTTACATCAACTTTAAGAGAAAAATAAGTCTCAGAATTTCTGCTGTTTGTTAGAGAATCCTTGGCTTTGATGTGCCAGGTATGTGTTCCTTCACTGAGAGATTTTTCAGCAGGTAGTTGAATATCCTGATCATCTCCGGAAATGTTATCTATTTTTAAATCACCATTGATCCACAGCTCATATTCAGCCAAACCGATGCCAGTAGAGGTATCAGATGTTTGTTCCCAGGTAAATTGAGGGATGGTATCATTGGTCCAGGTACCGGAATCGGGTTGAAGCAGAGAA
>JAWODZ010000218.1:0-31256 GCA_046483025.1 bacterium | reverse complement strand
CAAAGCGGGCGTCAGTCTTATAATCAGTTCTATTTAGTGAATAAAGAAGGTGGGTTTCCGCACAAGTTAAAAATCCCCTATGGAGAACTGGCCAGCTTCTCACCTGAGGGAAAATATCTGGCCTATATCACTAAAATCACAGAGAATTATCCCTTCAAGCGGTATCGGGGAGGACTGACCTCAGATATCATTATCTACAATTTTGATACGCAAAAAACAGAAAAGATCACAGATCATCCAGCAAATGACGGCAAACCGGCCTGGGTTGGTGACAGAATTTACTTTCTGTCAGACAGAGGCGAGAATATGAGACTGAACATCTGGTATTATGATACAAACAGCAAGAATATAACTCAAGTTACTTATTTTAAAGATTTTGATATTTCCTATCTCTCTGCCAGCAACAAAGATATTGTTTTTGAAGCAGGAGGAATTCTTTACCTTATGGATATTGACTCTCATGAATACAAGAAGGTAGATGTACATGTTGTCAGTGATCTGTCTGCAGAGATGAAACACTCCGAAGATGTCAGCAAGAACATCAGCAACATGACTGCTGCACCGGAAGGTAAACGAGTGATTTTTGAAGCCAGGGGAGAACTGTTCAATGTCCCATCTGAAGAAGGATATACCTTGAATATGACCCAGACCAGCGGTGCTTTTGATCAGAATCCAGCCTGGTCTCCGGACGGTAAATATATTGCCTGCTGGAGTGATCGATCCGGAGAATATGAGATCTATATACAGGAAGCTGAGGGCAGTTCTCTTCCCAGAAAGCTGACCGACAGGGGGCGAGGATTCGGGTATTCCCTTTACTGGTCACCCAACAGTAGCATGATAACATTTATTGATGAAAGAAATGATATCTATATTCTTGAAGTAGAAAGCGGAAAGCTTATCAAAGCTGCTAATACAGTATGGAATCTGGGACACGGGTCACGCTTCAGTTATCCTGTAGCCTGGTCTCCGGATTCACGCTGGATAGCCTTTCACAGACCCCTGGAGAATGCTCAGGAGGCTGTATTCATTTATAATGTGGAAAATGAAAAACTGCATCAGGCAACCAGCGGTTTTTACAATGATTCCTATCCAGTATTCAGTGCTGACGGAAAGTATCTCTTTTATCTGACTGATAGACATCTTTCAGCTGCTTATTCTGATTTGGAAGATGGTACCTGGATCTATCCCAATGCAACCCACATTGCTTCAGTCTCTCTTACTGATGATATACCTTCTCTTCTTCAGCCTGAAAATGATGAACTCAAAAAAGAAGAAAATAATAAAGATAAAGACGAAAACAGTAAGAAAGATGAGAACAGTTCAGACAAAAAAGATGATGTACAGGTAGAGATAGATTTTGAAAATCTGGAAGCTCGTCTGGTCCTGCTTCCTCCGGCAGCAGGTAACCTAGTAAGACTTATTCCTTTTGAGGGAAAACTGGTGTATCTGCGCTATCCCAATACCGGTTCTACAGAAAGATCCCCCTCATTACAGTATTATGATCTGAAAGAAAGGGAAGAGAAAACTATAATGTCTGATGTGAGACGCGTGAAAGCCACTGCAGACGGTACCTCACTGCTGGTTTCCAGTAAAGGAAAGTATGGAATCATCAAACCAGCTCCTGATCAGAAGATTGAAAAACCTGTTCCAACAGATGGTCTTGTTATGGAACTGGTGCCCAGGCAGGAATGGCAGCAGATTTTTCTTGATACCTGGAGAAGATACCGTGATTTCTTCTATGATCCCAACATGCATCAGGTGGACTGGGAAGAATTACGGGATCGGTACGGAATGTTGATCAAAGATGCCCGCACCCGCTGGGATATAACTACTATTCAGTCCAATATGCAGGCTGAATTAAGTGCCGGTCATACCTATACCTTTGGAGGAGATGTAGAGCAGGTTGAGCGCCGGGAGACCGGTTTTTTGGGTATCGACTGGGAATTAAAAGAGAATACATATCGGATCAAACGGATTATCCGGCCGGCGGACTGGGATACAGACGTACGATCACCGTTGGACAAACCGGGAGTAGACATCCAGAAAGGAGATTATATTCTTTCTGTCAATGGAGTGGTTCTGGATCCGGCTAAAGATCCCTATACTCCCTTTGAAGGATTGTCAGGAAAAACCGTATCCCTTACGGTAAGCAGTACAGGTAAACAGGAAGATGCCAAACAGTATATAGTCAAATGTCTTACTCAGCGTGAAGAAGTTAATCTCCGATATCTGGAATGGATGGAAAATAACCGGAAAATGGTGGAAGAACTCTCTGACGGTAAACTGGGTTACATTTATATGTCCAACACGTCCAGTCAGGGACAGCGGGAACTGGTGCGAATGTATTACGGCCAGCTGGACAAAGAAGGATTTATTATTGATGAACGGTTCAATGGCGGCGGCCAGCTTGCTGACAGATTTCTTGAATTACTGAAGCGACCAGTGGTCTACAATCTGCACTGGAGACACGGAAGGGATCATACTCATCCCATAAAAACCAATACCGGTCCCATGGGCATGCTGATCAACGGATGGGCTGGTTCAGGCGGAGACGGTCTGCCCTGGGCATTTCAGGAACTTGAGGCAGGACCAATTATCGGTGAACGGACCCTGGGTATCCTGGTCGGACCGGCTACCGGTCACCGGCTGATTGACGGAGGCGGGATCACTGTTCCCGGTGCGCGATTGTATGATAATGACGGTCACTGGTTCTGGGAAGGGGAAGGTGTAGCGCCTGATATTAAGGTGTGGGATGATCCTGATATTATGATACAGGGACGTGACCCGCAGATTGAAAAAGGGGTGGAAGAAGTAATGAAACTGGTGAAGGAGAATCCTCCCAGGATGACACCTGCACCTCCTTTGGAGGACCGAACTGCTGAGGGATTACGGTCTGAAAAATAAAAAGTACAATTAGATCGGAATTATCTGAAAATCCAAAAATAACGAAACCACAGAGAACACAGAGAAAATATAGAGTTCACAATGTTGTTAAATAATTTTATCCTCTGTGACCTCTGTGGTTATTTTTTTTGATGGCGCTGCCTAAAATTCAGGTTTCCCCAGAGGACTGTCCTTAAAGTTCTCAGGTTCTACAGTGTACACAGCACCGGCAATTTTCCATCCATCATTTGTTTTGATCAGATTGAAAACATCAATACCGCCGTGACTGTACTTCTGATTTCTGTGAAAATCATACGGAGCCCATACTACAGCTATCTGTTTATGAATGAGAACTTTCGGATCCCACATTCTTTCCAGCCATTGTTCTTCTGAAGAAGCAAGACCGCGGATAAAATCGTCACTGACCGTGCTGTTCCACTGTGTGCCGGAACTGTCCTTGCGAACAGAATAAATGGTTGCTCCGGGCAGCAGAACAGATGCTGCCTTTGCTGAGTCATGATCTGCTATGGCCTGAAACAGCTTATCCACTGCAGCAATCACCTGTTTATTTTCCGGGGATGATTGCGAAGAACAGGAAAGCAGAAGTATTGCTGTAAAGAGTAATGACAATGATATGATTATTTTTTTATTAATTCTCATGGAATACTCCTCTCATTGGTTCAAGTTATATAGTATTTATTCCAGTATTCTGATAGTTTGAGAAGGAAGCAGCGTATCACCCAGACCAATTGTAACAGTATGTTCTCCCGGGGCATAGGTTAAGGTAAAGGAAATTTGGACCGTACCTTCCTCATTTCTGTTAAAAGAGATAATATCAGAAGGCGAGTTAAAGCCGATTCCTCTGGAAAGTTCTCGTGGTTCTGACTGAACCGGATAACCATTAATATACAGACAGATATCCTCCTGAGGATATCCTGCCCCGCCTTTGTTCTTGATAACAGCACTTACCGTAAAACGCTCATCAGCTTTGATCTTTTTTTTGGAGATCTTCAGAGGACCGACAAGCTGTAAGTCCGGATCCTGAACCATCTTCGCATAGTTGGATTGATAATCCTTTACAGCTCTCTGGAAACTGAGAGGAGGTGCAGATTCAGTCTTTTCCCATGCAACTTCAACAGAGAACCTGTTTTCTCCCGGCGGAAATATAATAGTATTATCCTGAATATTGTCCCAGATTTTCCCATTTCTTCTGACCTCTGATACTGAATAATTATCCGGTATATGTAGTATAATATTTCCTGAAAAGCTGCGTAGGGGCGGGTGTATACGTGCCTTCATGCCGTTTCGAAGCATTTTGAGAGATATATCAGTATCACCAAAATAGGTAATACCGGAAAATTCTATTACTGAACCTGGTTCCATCCAAGCCGGAGAAAGTGCTTTTCCTACATGTACATTACCGTTCCATTCCAGGATCAGCATATCCCGTAAAAAGGAAAGATATTTTCCGGAAAATTCACCGTGAGGCATGGTCTCTGTTACCGGGCTCCACCCCCAGCGGCCGGCAGCATTCATACCTTCAGAAGCCATGTGGGTAGCTGAGGTGTGAACAAGATGACTGTACAGATCTTTTACTGCCTCCAGCTGCTGTCCGCGAATTACATAGGTTTCAGAAATAAATAAAGGAGTGTAGGAATGTATAAGACTTTCAACTCCGCCCATGGGATAGGAAAATATACCTTCAAAGGTTTTCTTTCTCCATTCTTTCAGGCTTGCTGTTACCATTGTATCCCAGGGATCAAAAACTCCGGAAGGATATACCGGTATCAGGTTGCCCCAGTCAATTCCATACACATCTCCATACCAGCCTGTCCGTATTGCAGGTGCCTGTAATCCTTCCAGGGTGGGAGGAATAACGCCGAGTTCATTAAAGACTATCTTACATTTCTGCTTCAGGATGTTTTCATATTCCTTATAACGCTGCTTCCATTGTTCAGCTGTCTTATTTTTGCCCAATCCTTTTGCCAGCCATACAGCACCTTTGGCTCCGGATATTGCCCACAGATTATATCCGACCAGATGTCCCTTTACACCTTCATTGTCGCCCATATACAGATAGGGCAGCAGACCTTCTGCTTCCTCCCAGGCTTGTTTCCTGAATTCCCACTGCCATTCCATTGCTTTCAGGACAGATGGGGAAACCTTTCGGGCATAATCTTTATCTTCGGTTACCAGATAATGATGTCCCAGAGCCCACAGTGCCTGTCCGTGTCCGTCCCACTGATTCGGATGCCTGCCCACAAATTCACCGTCCTCTTTCTGCCAGTCCAGGTACGTATAAAGGACTTTTTCAACAATATCATTACATCCTGCCAGGTCCAGTCCTCTTACATTAATGGCAGAATCCCTGAGCCAGAACCTGTCATATATGGTGGGATTGGCATGGTAAAAATATAGTCCCTCAACAATATCCAGACAGCCTATGAGAGAAAAAATCAAATTTGCTTTGTAGGCATTTTCAACTTTTTCCTCAGGTATCTGTATTCTGGTTGTTCTCTCAGCAAGAAAATCATCCCAGAACTTAATTGTTTTTTTCAGATGCTGTTCATAATCAGCCGCCTGAATACGTTCACTATCCTTCAGTTGAGCTGTGAAATAGGGGATTTTTATTATAAGTGTCTGTTTCTGATGTGAAGCTAAGGAAAGACGGTATTGTAAAACTCCCTCATCGCTTTTCCAGCGTCCGATCACAGTATCAGGAGAAACAGAAACGGAATAAAGAGAATGAGTTTGACCTATCAGTGTATTTTTTTCCGGATCAAATACAACAGTGCCGGGTCCCTGTTTTGAGGGTTCACCAATATTTTCCGGACCCAGACCAACGCTGAAAATGATTTCCTGCGGATCAGCGCTTTCATTAACGATCTCAATTTTTGCAAAGCTGATCAGGTTATCAATTTCTGTATCAATAGTTCTGGACGGAACTCCGTAGGTATGGGAGTAGGGGATTTTTGCCACACCATCCACCACATCAGCGAAATATTCAAACAGATATGTAATATTGTTTTCTTTTATCTTCATTTCGACAACAGGCATGTAGTCTTTTTTTAGGGTTTTTATTCGTTTTTTCAGAGGTGTTAGTTCATTACCGGTATAAAATTTCAAGGTTCCGAAATCAGTCCGTAAGTATCCTTCTGCTGTTACCAGAGTTTCTTCAGGTCCGCCCAGAACACCAATCGTATATCTGGAATTTCGGTACCAGTCAAAGGGCTCAACTGGAGGATCATGTACGGGCTGGTAATCAGCATTCTCTCTGGCAAGAACCCCGTAAGGTCTTCTTATATATGTATTTGTTGGCTCCTGCGCTTTGCTGTCTGGAATATATATCGAAAGGGAAGACAGTATAGTCATTATCATCGTGAAACTTACATATTTCCTGTTCATTTTTTTCCTCCTTATATGTGAATACAGAATTACTATAATATACAACAATAGTACAACTATCTCAAATAAGTATGGTAATATCTGAAGCCATTATCTTCATAAAGATTTTCATACAGAAAATTCTTGACATTCAGAAAATAATATAGTAACATTCATCATATAATTTCATTTATAAATCAGCGACTCTTAGGTTATGTTTTTTACATCATTAAAGGGTGGTCAATGAAAAACTACAGATGTGTTATTGCAGTTTTTTTTCTTTTTTATTTACCTTTCTCACTTTTATCTCAAATACAGCAGGGACAATCTCCTCCGCCAACACATGGTCTTAAACTGATACCTCAGCCTCAGCAGGTCAGGATCTTATCCGGTTTATTTGAATGGTATGATGCTATTTCCATTGTAATATCAGATCATGCGGAAGAATCAGAACGATTTGCAGCAGAACAGTTAGCAGATGAGATACACAGTGTATTGGACTATACCTGTACAATCAGGTCAAAAGGGCAGGGTATTCATCTGGGATTATTTACCCGAGATACCCATCTTCTCAAAGCTGTTGAGCATTTTCCGGAAGATATGTTGAAAAAACTGGGTTCACAGGGATATTTTCTGGAAATTCAGAAAGATCAGATTTTTTGTCTGGCCCCTACTTCCACAGGTTTGTTTTACGGAGTGCAGACCCTGAAACAGCTTATCCGGGCAAACATGGCAGCACAGACACTGCCCAGGTTATGGATTGCAGACTGGCCTGCGCTAAAATACAGGGGATGGCAGGATGATATAAGCCGGGGTCCCATTCCCACAATGGATTTTCTGAAGAAGCAGATCCGTACCATGGCGGAATTTAAGATGAATATGATGACCCTGTATACAGAACATGTGTTTAAGCTCCGATCTCATCCGAACATTGCACCAGATGACGGAATTACGTCAGATGAAATTCAGAAACTTGTTAATTATGCTGAAAAGTATCATATTACGATAATAGGTAATTTCCAGTCTTTTGGTCATTTTTACCATATTCTCAGATTACCGAAATACCAGCATCTGCAGGAAACCGAACATGTCATATCCCCGGCATTTGAGGAAACATATGAGTTTTTATCAGATGCGCTCAGTGAGGTATCACGGGCATATGAAAGCCGTTTTTTTAACATCAACTGTGATGAGACCTTTGGTCTGGGTACCGGACCAGCCAAAACCATGGTGGATTCTATGGGAAAAGATGGTGTGTACGCCTACCATATTAATCGTATCTACGATATGTTAGAACCTTTTCAAAAAAGGATAATGATGTGGGGAGATATAGCCCTGGAATATCCCGGAATCATTTCTCAGCTTCCTGAGGATCTGATTGTGCTTACCTGGGGTTATAATCCGGCAGAATCATTCGAAAAAGAAATAATACCGTTTACTGAAATGGAATTTGACTTTATGGTCTGTCCCGGAGTGAACTGCTGGAGAAGGATCTGGCCTGATTTTAAGGCAGCATGTATCAATATATCCAATTTTGTCCGGGATGGCGCTCTGCACGGAGCCCTGGGAATGCTGAATACGTCCTGGGATGATGATGGGGAAAATTTATTCTCTTATCACTGGTATCCTCTGATATGGGGAGCTGAATGTGCCTGGAATCCCATTGTTCCTCAGCATAATGAAAGTATGGAACGAGTGAGAGCTGATCGACTGCAGTCTTTTGATCTGTCTTTTGATCCTCTGTTTTTTTGTCATAATGGTTATATATTGAACAAGCTGATGAGAAATCTCAGTGAATTGAGGGCTTTGAAAGCAGCTGACGGTTTAAATAATAGTACTTTTTGGAAACCTATTATTAATAAATCAGATGAACTAATTCCATATGCTGCTGATGCAGACAGTTTATATGAAAGCAGTGCTGAAATAGCTTCGAAATTAAATGGATTGAAAAAGGAGACAGCCCGATTTACGACAGTGGTAGAAAGTGCCTGGTTTGCAGCACAGCGGATAAGATATCTGGCATATAAACATCTCCTGGCCCAGCAGATTGATAATTTTATACATAACCAGCCGGAATCATCTCTGACACCTGAAAAGCTGAAGAATAATATAAACACACTATATTCTCAGATCCTCAATCTGAAAAAGGAATACAGCCGGCTGTGGAAAAAAGAAAATCGTCCCTGGTGGCTGGATCAGAATCTGAAAAAGTATGATAGTCTGGCAGAACATATACAATCCCTTAACAACTGGATTTTTATTACGCCGGATACATTAATCTTCCAACCTGATCGGTCCATTCGATTGTCTCCACTGTTTCATGCGGATGCACTGTACTATACATTGGATAATTCAGACCCGGACTTCACTTCACAGAAATATGAAGCCCCTTTTACTCTCAATAAAACCACATCAATCAAAGCCAGAGCACTGGTTGAGGGAGAATTACAGACAGTAAACAGCAGAGAAATTTTTGTTTATAAGGGACCTGCTGATCATATACAATTATCATATCCTTTTGAACCACAATACAGGGCACACGGACTTATCAGTCTGGTGGACGGTAAACGGGGCAGTGATTCCTTCCGTGACGGCAACTGGCTGGGATTCCTAAAAAATGATTTTGAAGCAGTTATTCGTCTCAAAAGACCAATTCCTTTAAGCCGACTCTCTCTGGGTTGTCTGCAAAATACTCCTTCCTGGATCCTTTTTCCGGAAGAGGTAGAATTCTACCTTTCAGATGATAATAAAGAATTTATTTCTGTGGGAAAGGTCCGGAATAAAACAGAATGGAATCAGGAGGGGGCTATTTTACAGTCATTTACTGTAAACGCACATGGTAAACCAGCACAGTGGATAAAAATTATTGCCAGAAACTGCGGACAGCTGCCATCCTGGCATAAAAGTGCGGGAGAAGACAGCTGGATTTTTGTGGATGAGATATTAGTTGAATAAATAACAGATTTAAAGGAGAACTTATTATGAGAAGAAGTCATAATATGTTATTTTTGTTTATCCTCTTGTTTTTTTTGAGCACATTTACTTATTCACAGGCGGTCGATGAAGATAACCGGTATATTCCGGACAGCAGTCCGGCTGTAAGAGAAAAAATAGGTGAATGGCAGGATATAAAATTCGGATTACTCATGCACTGGGGCGCCTACAGCCAGTGGGGGATTGTTGAATCCTGGTCTCTGTGTCCGGAAGAATATGGATGGTGTGAACGAACAGCAGGATCGAATCCGGATAATTATTATGAATATAAAAAAGAATATGAGGCGTTGAAAAAAACCTTTAATCCGGTAAAATTCAATCCGGAAAAATGGGCTGCTGCTGCTGAATATGCAGGTATGAGATATGTGATATTTACCACAAAGCACCATGACGGATTCTGCATGTTTGATTCAAAACATACAGATTATAAAATTACGGATCCTGAATGTCCTTTTTCTGAAAATCCCCGCAGTAATATAACCAAAGAAATCTTTAAAGCGTTCCGAAAAAAAGGATTCTGGACCGGTGTTTATTTTTCAAAACCAGACTGGCATTCACCTTATTACTGGGATCCTGCCTTTCCTCCCCGGGACAGAAATGTAAATTATGAACCTGAAGCAAATCCGAAAAAATGGGATAAATTCATTGAATTTACCCATAACCAGATTCTGGAATTATGTACTGATTATGGTACCATTGATATTTTATGGCTGGATGGAGGATGGGTTGCCAGAAAGTCCAGAAGTGATATTATACAATGGTATGATCAGCAATTAAAAGCAACTGAAAACGGGTACTTAAAGCACAGGAATATCAATCAGGATATTAAGATGGATGAACTGGTAGAAAAAGCACGGGAAATACAGCCTGAGCTGATTGTTGTAAACCGGGCAGTGCATGGGAAACATCAAAATTATCTGACCCCGGAAAACCGTATACCAGAGAAGCCCTTACCATATCCCTGGGAATCCTGTATAATTTCGGGTGGTGGCTGGTCTTATACCAAAGATGCAAAATATATGAACGGAAGGAAAGCTGTTCAGATGCTGGTGGATATTGTTGCCAAAGGAGGAAATTTATTATTAAATATTGCACCTGGTCCTGAAGGAGAATGGCAGCAGGGAGCCTATGATCTGTTACAGCAGATTGGTGACTGGATGAAAATAAATTCGGAAGGAATTTATAACACTAACGTTCTGGAACCTTATAAAGAGAATAATATCTGTATGATTCAGAAAGATAATGGAAATACGTATTTTTTCTATCTCTGCAGGAAAGATGAATCTGTCATGCCGGATGAAATTGTAATACAACCCCATCAGCCTGTTTCGGATGCTGTAGTCACTCTTCTTGGTTTTGATAAACATCTGGAATGGGAGATTCAAGCAAATGGATTCAGGGTCATTGTTCCGGAAGAGATCAGAAATAATCCGCCCTGTAACTATATATGGACCATTAAGGTTTCACAGATTATTAAGCAATCATAATAAAAAAATGAAAAGATATTCAATAAACCTTTATTGATGTTTTTTTTGAATAAAAAAAATTGTATATTATATGATATTACAAGAATAGAATAATAGTACAGGAATAAAAGCTATCAGTTATCATTTAAGATCATTTCTTTATAAAATTAGAGGATAATTATGGAAACAGATAATGAATTAAAAAATACCATAGTCAATACTATTCGTACACTTTCCATGGATGCAATACAGAAAGCTAATTCCGGACATCCGGGAGCACCTATGGCGCTGGCACCAGTAGCTTTTACTGTTTATGATGAATTTTTAAAATTCAATCCACGTAATCCTGACTGGCCTAACCGGGACAGGTTTGTGCTTTCCGCAGGTCATGCTTCAATGCTGCTATACGGGATCCTTCATGTAATGGGATATGATGTCAGTATGGAGGATATTAAGAATTTCCGTCAGTTAAACAGTAATACTCCCGGTCATCCGGAAATAGGTCCCACCCCAGGTGTGGAAATGACCACAGGTCCTTTGGGACAGGGGATTGGTACCAGTGTGGGAATGGCTGTGGCAGAAAAATGGCTGCAGCAGTATTTTAACCGCACCGAATATGAAATCATCGATTACAATATTTATGCTGTTGCCAGTGACGGCTGTATGATGGAGGGCATATCTCATGAGAGTGCGTCTCTGGCAGGACATCTGGGGCTGGATAATCTGATCTGGTTTTTTGATAATAACTGTATTACCATTGAAGGCAGAACCGATCTAGCCTGTTCCGAAGATATCGAATCTCGTTTTAAAGCTTACAACTGGTATGTTCAGCATGTTGATGATGCCAATGATCTTGATGCTCTGTCTGTTTCGATTAAAAATGGCATAAATGAGCCGCATAAACCATCCTTAATTATTGTAGACAGTCATATTGCCTTTGGTGCTCCTTCCAAACAGGACACTGCTGCTTCCCACGGTTCGCCCCTGGGTGAGGAAGAAATCCATGCTACTAAAAAAAATTACGGCTGGGATCCTGATAAAACTTTTTACCTTCCTGAAGAAGTGAAACAGTATTCTGCTCAGATGATTGAAAAAGGGGAAAAGGCCGAGGATGACTGGAACCGGACATTTACTGAGTACAGGAATAAATACCCTGAACTGGCTGATCAGTTTCATATGCTACAGAACCGGGAATTACCCCGGAACTGGTATGAAATATTACCGGATTTTCCTGCTGATGAAAAAGGTATTGCTACCCGGAAATCAAACGGTAACATACTGAATGCAGTTGCACAAAAAATTCCCTGGCTGTTGGGCGGTTCTGCAGATCTAATGCCCTCCACCAAGACTGAAATCACTGAATCAGATGATTTTGAAAAAAATAATTATTCCGGAAGAAACTTTCATTTTGGTATACGGGAACATGCTATGGCTGCAGTGGTAAACGGGATGGCATTGAGTAAATTGCGTGCCTTTGGTGCTACTTTTTTCGTTTTTACTGATTATATGAGGCCGGCTCTTCGTCTGGCTGCATTGATGAACCAGCCTGCGATATATATATTTACCCATGACAGCATTGGTTTAGGTGAAGACGGTCCCACCCATCAGCCAATCGAACATCTGGCAATATTGAGAGCTACTCCTCAGCTGGATGTCATTCGTCCTGCAGATGCCAATGAACTGTCAGTTCTCTGGAAATATATTATGGAAGTTAATGATCATCCTGTAGCTCTGGTATTGACCCGACAGTCAGTACCGACAATCGATCGGGATAGATATGCTCCAGCTGAACGGGCATTGAAAGGAGCCTATATATTAAAAGATTCCCCAAAAACTCCTGAAGTTATTCTGATAGGTACCGGATCCGAAGTACATTTATGCATGGAATCTGCCCGGCAATTAGAAAAAGATGGTATTTCAACCCGGGTAGTGAGCATGCCGTGCTGGGAGTTGTTCGATAAGCAATCAAAAAAGTATAGAGAGTCTGTGTTACCGGAAACGGTCAGGGTACGAATATCGGTGGAAGCTGGTTCCAAAATCGGGTGGGAAAAATATACGGGAAGTTCGGATATGATTGTAGGCATGGAGAGTTTTGGTGCCTCTGCTCCGTATCAGGATTTGTATGAAAAATTTGGATTAACCATGGAAAATATTGTAACCCTGGCAAAAAAAGAATTGAAAAATATCTAAAGTACTCCTTTAACTCAAAATCAAAGAATTTTATGACAGAAAAAAAGAATACATTTAAGAAAGAGAAAAATGATTTTATTCTCTATCTTTCCGGATTTCGGCGTTTAATTGATTCAGGTCTGAAACAATTAGAGAATGAAAAAATTGTAAACCGGATCTGGCAGCATGATTACACTGTGTGGAAGTCAAACCCTACAGAAATAAGTAACAGATTAGGTTGGCTCCATACTCCCGAGACCATAATGAATACAATAGAGGAAATACAGACATTTGCAGAAGAGATCAATGCAGAAGGATTTACTCAGGCTCTGCTGCTGGGTATGGGAGGATCCAGCCTGGCATCTGAAGTTCTGCGCTCTGTGTTTGGAGTAAAAACAGGATATCCTGATTTACATGTACTGGACAGCACCAATCCCGGAGCAGTCCAGCATGTTGACGGAATGATTGATCCGGAAAAAACATTGTTCATTGTATCCACCAAATCAGGCAGTACAGCTGAAACACTTTCATTCATGAGATATTTTTATAACAAGACTATGCAAATGGTTGGTGAGCAAAAGGTTGGCAGTCATTTCATAGCCATAACAGATCCTAAAAGCAAACTGGAATCTCCTGCACAACAGCTGGGTTTTCGAAAAGTATTTTTGAATGATCCCAATATCGGAGGACGTTATTCAGCTTTGTCTTATTTTGGCCTGGTTCCTGCTGGTTTAATAGGAACAGATCTGAAAAAAATGCTGTACACTGCTCAGAGTATGGCCGATAATGCAAAAATAGATTATTCTCTGTCAGAACTAAACAATACATCCGCGATACTGGGTACAGTGATGGGAATGCTGGCCCGACAGGGTCAAGATAAGCTCACTTTTATCACCTCACCAGAGATTCAATCTTTTGGAACCTGGGTGGAGCAGCTTGTTGCAGAAAGTACCGGAAAGGAAGGTAAGGGAATTCTTCCTGTTGTTAATGAGACTGTTCTTCAACCAGATAAGTATGAAGATGACCGGATATTCGTTTATCTGAAATTAGGTGATGATATAACCTTTGATAAAGAAGTGCAATCATTACATCAGTCCGGACATCCCTTGATTCAGATACATCTGAATGACAAATATGAACTAGGAAGCGAGTTCTTTCGCTGGGAACTGGCCACTGCTGTTGCAGGATATTTCCTGGAGATCAATCCTTTTGATCAGCCCAATGTGGAAGCAACCAAGAAATTAACCAAGAAAATGGTAACCACTTTTCAGGATGAGGGAAAACTGCCGGAAACAGAACCTTCACTGAAGACTGATACACTGTCTGTATTTGCAGATAAAACAGTTAACAGTATTGAGCAAGCCCTGCAGAATTTTTTTGCTCATCTCAGTCCAGGTCAGTCAGCTAAGGGGAGAAGCTATGTGGCCATACAGGCGTTTATTCAGCCTGAACCGGAAACTGATAAAGCTCTTCAGCAGTTCCGCACAAAAATTCAGAAAACATATAAAGTGGCAACTACTGTTGGATACGGTCCCAGATTTCTGCATTCTACCGGACAGCTGCATAAGGGTGACGGAGGTCAGGGGTTATTTATTCAGATTACTGGTGAGAATCCAAAAGATGTCCCTATTCCGGACAAGGCCGGCAAAGAAAAAAGTTCCATAAGTTTTGGTGTGCTGGCATTAGCTCAGGCCCTTGGCGACCGGCAGGCACTGCTTGATGCTGGTCGCACAGTTATACGATTTCATCTGACAAAGGATACTGTACAAGGGATTTCTTTATTAAAAGAGAATATAAAATAAAATGTTTTATTGTAGATTTTTTTCAAAGACTGATGAGTTTCCATCATGCTATAAATCAACAAATAAATATTAATCAAATATTTTTTTTATTTGACTTTAAATGATTTGTTTTCTATTTTATAAACGAATTTGCCAATTTTAAAATAAATGTGAAGGTTTTATATGGCAAAAATACTTGTTATTGATGATGAAAAAGTAGTTCGTATGGCTATTATGTATAAGCTCAAAAAGGAAGGTCATGAGGTTATAGAAGCAGAGGATGGTGATGAAGGAATAGCAAAATATCGGGAAAACCCTGCAGATCTGATAATAACGGATATCATTATGCCCAATAAAGAAGGATTTGAAACCATAAAAGATTTAAATGATGAATTTCCTGATGCAAAAATCGTTGCTATGTCAGGTGGGGGCGCATCAAATTCTAAAAATTATTTGGAGACTGCCAAAAAATTTAATGTAGTTGATGTGTTTGAGAAATCTTTTGAATGGGAAGAAATGATAAGAATAGTCAGAAAAATATTCCCTAAATAGGAATTGATATTCCTTGACTTTTATGTTCATTTTTTATACATTTTAAAGTTTTTGGGCGGTGTAGCTCAGTTGGCAGAGCGACGGAATCATAATCCGTTTGTCCGGGGTTCGAGTCCCTGCACCGCTACTTTTGTATTTATGGCCTTTTAACATAGAATAAAGGCCATTTTTAATTTTAAACTATTTAGTGTTTCATGAAAAAAAAATTATTACAAGGTTTTAAAACCTATATTGAGAATGAATCACTTATAAAAAATAATGATAAAATTGTTCTGGCCGTGTCCGGTGGATATGATTCCACAGTATTACTGGATTTATTTCATACAATAGGTTCTGAGTATCATTTAAAGTTTGTGTTAGCACATGTTAATCATTCACTCCGTGATAAGAGTGCTGACAGGGATGAAGTATTTGTAAGAAACCTAGCCTTGAACTATGATATTAAATTTTTTTCGACAAGAGTAAATGTAAAACAGTATGCTAAAACAAATAAATTATCAACTGAACAGGCAGCACGTTATTTACGTTTAAATTATCTCAATTTTCTGAGAAAAGAGATTAATTATGATAAAATTGCTCTTGGTCATAATGCTGATGATATGGTTGAAACCATAATGATGAACTTAATAAGAGGCTATGGTATAAAAGGCCTGCGGGGTATCAAACCAAAATATAATTATCTTATACATCCTTTACTTTTTGCAACCAGAAATGAAATAGTTGATTATGCTGAAGCAAAAAGACTTGATCATGTAGAAGATGAATCCAATCAGGATACAACATTTTTCCGAAATAAGATCCGGCATAGTATTGTACCGGTTTTAGTAAATCAGTTTGGTCCTCAGACAATTCGATCAATGTGCAAATCAGGTAAAATTTTGAGTGAAATTGAAGAATATATACATCATGCTACGAACACTGCATTGCAAAAGGTAATTGTATCAGAAACTAATAAAGAGATTGTGCTTGATATTGATAATTATTTAGATTATTTTATTGCCATAAAGAAAAGTATAATTTTACATCTTCTTGAAAAGATGTATGGGCAATATACGTATAATACTATTAATTCTGTTCTGGAACTTATTGAGAAGGGAAAAAGTAATAATAGAGTTGAAGTTGGGAAAAAAGGTATTGTAATAAAACATGCTGATAAAGTTTATTTTACTATACAAGAAAAACCAATTGGTGAAACAGAGCTGAAATTAGAAAAATGGAATTGTATACCAGAATGTGGAATAAAAATAAAACCAAGTCAGTTAAAAAAGATTGATAAAGTTAAACACGATAACAGATATTTGGAATATATTGATTTTAATACTGTTGATTTACCCTTAAAGGTAAGATCTTGGATAAAAGGGGATACATTTATCCCTCTGGGCATGTCTGGTACAAAGAAACTTCATGATTTTTTTATTGATGAAGGAGTTGCAAATTTCAAAAGAAACAGAATCCCTGTCCTTACCGATACCTCAAAAATTGTTTGGATTGTAGGGTATCGTATAAATGAACAGGTTAAAATTTCAGAAGAGACAAATAATATTTTGAGATTAGAAGTGAAACAAATTTAAAATAAATTGATATTGCAAGGATACATTTATGAATGATAATAAAAAAAATAAAGATAATAAAAATAAAAAGGATGATCAAAATAATTTTAATTGGAAAAAACTTTCAAAACAGTTTTTTTTCTGGATAATTTTATTTATTATTGCAATTTATATCACACAACTACTAAATGTGGGTTCACCGAAAGAGGTTAACCTTTCCTATACAGAATTCTCCAGATTTCTTGAAAATGAATCCATAGCCTCAGGAGTGATAAAAGGGGATATTTTTCATGGTGAACTTAAATATCAAGAAAGTGTGCTTAAAGATGGACAAACTGTATCTTTTATCAGATTCAAGACTAATCTTCCTTTTATTGATAGAGAAATGATAAAGAAATGGGATAGTTTAGGTATTCAGTATGAATTTAAACAGGATGATGGAGGATGGTGGAAATATTTGAGTTTTATACCTTGGTTGTTGATTCCAATTTTCTTTATTTATTTTATTATGCGTATGCAGGGGAAAAGTGGAAGTAAAGGAATATTTAATTTTGGTAAAAGTAGAGCTAAATTATTATCAAAAGATACACATAAAGTAACGTTTAACGACGTTGCCGGTACTGAAGAAGCCAAACAGGAATTAACAGAAGTCATTGAATTTCTAAAAGCACCTGAAAGATTCCAGAAATTAGGAGGGAAAATTCCCAAGGGTGTTTTGTTATTAGGACCTCCCGGGACTGGAAAAACTTTACTAGGAAAAGCTGTTGCCGGTGAGGCAGGTGTGCCATTTTACAGTATGTCCGGAGCAGATTTTGTAGAAATGTTTGTAGGCGTGGGAGCATCCAGGGTACGCGATTTATTTGAACAGGGCAAAAAAAATGCACCCTGTATAATTTTTATTGATGAAATTGATGCTGTAGGCCGGCATAGAGGTGCAGGATTAGGCGGAGGGCATGATGAAAGAGAACAAACCTTGAATCAACTGCTGGTTGAAATGGATGGATTTGAAACAAATGAAGGAGTTATTTTAATTGCTGCGACTAATCGTCCGGATGTATTAGATAAAGCTTTATTGCGTCGAGGAAGATTTGATCGTCAGATTGTTGTAGATCGACCTGATGTGCGAGGACGGGAAGGAATTTTAAAAGTTCATACAAAGAATATTCCACTTAGCAAAGAAGTGAATTTGGAGACCATTGCAAAAGGAACTCCCGGATTCTCTGGTGCAGATCTTGCTAACCTGGCAAATGAAGCAGCACTTCTGGCTGCCAGGAGAAGTAAAAAGAAAGTAGATATGTTTGATTTAGAAGATTCCAAGGATAAGGTTCTGATGGGAGTAGAACGAAAAAGTTTATTGATATCGGATAAAGAAAAGAGAAATACAGCATATCATGAAGCTGGTCATGTACTGGTTGCAAAACTCCTTCCTGAAGCAGATGAAGTACATAAAGTAACCATCATTCCACGCGGAAGAGCTTTGGGGGTTACTTCCATGCTTCCTATTGATGAGAAACATAATTATACTAAAAGTTATTGTGAAACACTTTTAAAACATATTCTTGGCGGAAGAGCTGCAGAACATATTATTTTTAATCAATATACTACCGGAGCTGGTAATGATATTGAAAAAGCTACTCAATTAGTGCGGAAAATGGTTTGTGAATGGGGAATGAGTGAGGAACTTGGTCCTATAACTTTTGGTAAGAAAAATGAAGAGATCTTTTTAGGCAGAGAGATTGCACAGCATAGAGATTTCAGCGAAAAAACTGCTATTAAAATTGATGCAGAAGTTAAACGCATTGTAACAGAGGCTGAAAAAGAGTCCATACGGCTTCTTAGAGAAAATATTACAGTATTAAAAAAGTTGGCAGAAACATTACTGGAAAAAGAAATTTTAACCAGTGAAGAAATTGATAAAATAATAAATAAAAAGAAAATTATAAAAAAAAGCAAAGCAAAAAAAGCAAAATCAAAAACAAATAAATAGTAAAAAATTATATACTATATTGACAAATTTATTTCCAACATTATGTCTTTTTCTATTTATAAGCAGCTTAATCTATATTCTGATTTACTATACTTTTAGCGTTTCAGAATATTTTTCCAGTTCCAGATATGGGAAAATATCAATTTTTTACTGGAGTATTATTGTAATACTTGGCAGTATATTTTTTGTTTTAAAATATTCAAATCCTTCCTGTACTCAAATTGGTTGTTTCCCGCTTTGTAATGACAATGTAGAAATAAATTCAGCAGTAGCAGAGAGAATAAGTTTTAACTTAAAGAGAACGAATTTAGGGGAAAAACACACCATTATCTACAGCATAGAAAATACATTTGAGATAATTGATCCGGATTCTGCAAAACATATGAGATTTTTAAAAGAATTCGGGAATAGTATTGATCTTGATTTACTTCTTTTAGTTGATACCCGAACAGTATCAGATAATTTTTATGTTATTGATTTATCCCTTATACATTATCGAAAGGATAAGATTCAGACTTTTAAGGATACGTTAAATTTTCATCTGCCTCAGAGATTTTTTACCGGCATCAAAAATCATTTTAAATCTTTATTTGAAAATGATTATTCTCTGAATCAAAATGAATTATTTCAGACCAGAGACCATTGGCAAAAATTTGGTAAAGGGTTATATTTAACATTTAAAGAAAAATATATTGAGGCAGATAAAATTTTTCATTCTTTATTTTTAATGATACCAGATAATATTAGTGTCAGAAAACAGTATGCTTCGGTTTTATTACAAAAAGCATTACAATTTAAATCAGAAGATAAGTTTACTAAAGATATAATTGATCAGGTATTCGGTTTATTGAATCCAAAGGATTATTCAGAAAATGATCCTGAAATTCCAAAATTGCTGGGTAAAATGTATGTACAAAACGAAAATTGGAATTTTGCTGCACTTAAACTAAAACAGGCACTGAAATTAAATCCGAATGACCCTGAAATATTTTTTTATTTATCAAAACTTCATACTTCCAGATTAAAAAAAATAGGATATACTTCTAAGATTGAAGTATTAAAAAAGTCAATTTTTTTTAATACTGCTTACCTCACTCCTCATTTGAAGCTTGCTCAGATTTATTTGAAACGAAGAGAGTTTGGTAAAGCAAAAAAGGTTTATAATCATATTTTATCCATCAACCCCAGATCTGTTGAAGCATTGCATGGACTGGGGAAAATGTATCTTATACAAAATAGACCGGTTGATTTTATTTCTACTTATAAAAAGATCCTTGAGATTGACCCGGATAACAGTATTGCCTTTTATAATTTAGGTATAGCGTACTTAAACACCAGAAACATTGAAAGAGCTGAGAGTTTTTTTCATAGATCTGTTGAGATTGATAATTATTCTAATAGTTATTTTTACCTGGGTGTAATATATGCTATAAAGAAAAATCCCAGTAAAGCAATTTTTTATTTTTCTAAAAGTATTGAGTCAGGCAAAGATGATGAATATATCCAGGAAGCACGCAGGGCTATAAAAAAATTAAAAAACAATGACGAAATAATACATTTAAGGAGCTTCCATGGATTTGGCAGGCAATAGAAATGAGTATAACATTGATATTAAGGGACATGCATATAATTTATCAGCTCGTACCCATATAATGGGTGTTCTCAATGTTACTCCTGATTCTTTTTCCGATGGAGGAGATTATTTTGATTTTCATAAAGCTGTAGAAAGAGCCTTTCAAATGGAACGAGAAGGAGCTGATTTTATTGATATTGGAGGTGAATCTACACGCCCTGGTGCAGAAAAAATCAGTAGTGAGGAAGAGGAGAGAAGAGTTATACCTGTTATTAAAATACTCAGTTCAGAATTATCCATACCTATTTCAATTGATACCTATAAAGCTTCTATTGCTGAAAATGCTGTCAAAGCAGGTGCAGCTTTAATCAATGATATCAGTGGACTACGATTTGATCCTGCTATGGTAGAAATTGCAGCTAAATATTCAGTACCAGTTATAGTTATGCATATCAAGGGAACTCCCAAAAATATGCAAAAAAATCCGGTTTATAATAATCTGCTGAGAGAAATTTCAGATTATTTATCAGAAAGCATTGAAATCGCTGTAGATGCAAATATTTCCCCACATAAAATTATTGTTGACCCGGGAATTGGATTTGGTAAAACTGTTGAAGATAATTTAAATTTAATTAATAATTTAAATTATTTTCATAAGTTACATTGTCCAATTTTAATTGGTGTTTCCAGAAAATCTTTTATAGGCAAGATTATTGATCGTAAAGAGAAAGAAAGAATTTTTGGCACGGCTGCTGCAGTTGCCGCTTCTGTCATTAAAGGGGCAAATATTGTACGAGTACATGATGTAAAGGAGATGGTCCAGGTAGTTAACATAATTGACAAAATTACAACTAAACATCTTGCTATTTAATCAAATAAATATTAAAATGAAGGGATATGAATATTAATAGTCTTGAAATATTTACAATAGGTTTTTTCTCCATAGGCGTACTGGATATTTTAGATATAACACTTGTAACCTTTATTATCTATAAACTGTATTTCATGTTGAGAAGAACCCATGCGGTACAGATGTTTATCGGTTTGTTGTTAATATTTATTGTCTCTTTTTTCTCTCAAGCTTTGGGTTTACAAGAAATGTCCTGGATTTTTACAAATTTACGAGCTGTATGGCTTATTGCCTTTGTTATACTTTTTCAACCAGAACTCCGTCGAGTGTTACGGATTATGGGCCAGAGTCGACTGGTCAGTATTTTCAGTAAAGAACAGACAAACCTGGTAGTGGAAGAAATTGCAGATGCTGCCATAGAAATATCACAAAGAGGATATGGTGCTTTGATTGTTATCAGTAGAAAGTTAGGATTAAAGCCAATAATTGAGACAGGAGTAGAGATTCAGTCAAATGTAACTTCATCATTGCTGGTTTCAATTTTTAATCCGCGCTCTCCACTCCATGATGGAGCAGTTGTCATAAATAACGATATTATAGCTGCGGCAAAATGCATTTTACCATTGAGCCGGGATCCAAATCTGGAACATCGGTGGGGTACACGACATAGAGCTGCAATTGGTATATCGGAAAAATCGGATGCCTTGGTCGTGGTAGTTTCAGAAGAAACTTCCAAGATTTCTATAGTTGAGAATGGTGAAATGATGGTTAATATTGCCTATAAAAATTTGTTGAGTACTATCAAAAACATTCTACATTATGGAATGAAGAAATCATAAAAGATTATGAACAGGATATTAATTATTCTTCATAAAAAAAATATTTTTTTTCTCTATAAATTAATAATCATTTTCTTTTGTATTTTTTTACCTTTATACTGCTTCTCAAGTATTAAAATTATTGAACAATCGGATAATAAATTGGTAGTTAAGGTATGTTTTGCAGATCAAGTTTTTTCTGAATCGAATTCTCAGCTACCTCTTATAAAAAAACCTTTTTTCGTGCTCTCTGATGATAAACATATTACTTTAGAAAGTTTGGAACAGCAGTATTATGAATCATCAGTATCGAGAGATCAAGTGACAGAAGATATTCCTCTGGGACTGGAAAAAATTAGAACACCTGATGCACAAAAATTCGATAACACTGAATTATTTAGTTTTACATATATGGGAAAATATGAAGATCGCAACTTATTGAGAATAAATCTTCTTTCTTTTGATTCACAAATACAAAAATGTATACACTGCATTAAAATTGAAATTTCAGGTGCAAGAGTTACATTACTATCTGACAGCTTATTCTATTCCACCGTTAATAAATTAACTCACATCAAAAAATCTAAAACGGTTAATTATAAAGTTGATGAGTACATTTTAACCGGAAAGAAACGATTAAAAATGTATATCAGAAATGAAGGTATATATTCATTAACCGGAAAACTAATTGAAAAATCGGGTTGGAATATATCAGGGATAGCACCAGATTGTTTACAATTGATTTCACAGGGTAAGGAAATTCCTGTTCACATTACAGGAGCTGAAGACGGAAGTTTCGATAAAAAAGATATTATTGAGTTCTGGGGGGAACCGGTATGGTCTAATAATACAGATGAAAAATCTTTAAATATTTACACCAACTATAATATATACTGGTTAATAATAGGAAATAAACCCGGATTGAGAATAGGCAATCAATCTGCAATCTTAGATCGACCCAATAGTCAGCAAAAATTATATCCGGTTTCATTTCCTTGTACTAAACATATTGAAGAAAATAATTTTTTTCATCGTCTTGCCTATGCTCAGGATGTGATCATGGAAGATCACTGGTTATACTCCGGAACTATTAGCGGGGGAGAGAAAAAGGAATTTAATTTTTATATTTATTCTCCCTATGTTTTTTCAAACAATCCGGTAAATATTGATTTTAAACTCAGAGGACAGTGTGCTCAATATGGAAATCATCCCATTGAATTTTATGTAAATAATCAATACATTGGTTCTACCTCCTGGAATAATTATGATAAAATTTCTTTTACCAGTAATAATATAAGCCCCATACATTTAAAAGAAGGTAATAATGAGCTGACAATTGTTAATAAGTCCTCTTCCGGTTTATTTTCTCAACTATATTTAGACTGGTTTAAAATAACCTATCCCCGGGAATTTATTACCGATTCTGATTTTCTTGTATTCAATCCACCTCAGAATTCAAAAAACAGGATTGTTCATTTTGAAATAAAAGGATTCTCTCATTCTGATATAAAAATTTTTAAAAAGAATAACAGTATAATCTATAATCCTGATATTGAAGCAGTAATAGACACAATGGGGAATACTACCTATGATATATCCTTTGAAGATAGAATTGGTGATGAATCCATAAAATATACAGCTTTAACCAAATCCGAAACAGCTATTCCAGACAGTATTATTTTTATAGATCAGGATTATCTGCGATCCAGGGAATTTGGTGCTGATTACCTGATGATCTCGCCGGTTGATAGTCTGGGGATGGAAAATGAAAATATAAGGGATTTGATCGCTCATAGAGAAAGCCAGGGACTGAATGTTAAGGTAGCAGATCTGCAGAATATTTATAATGAATTCAATTATGGAATTTCTTCTCCGGATGCAATAAAGAATTTTTTAAAATATGCTGTAAAATACTGGCACCCTTCTCCCAGATTTGTTTTACTGGTAGGTGATGGAACCATTAATCCCAAGACATCCATGAAAAATGGTAATTTACTTCCGGTCCCTCTGTATCAGACTGTTAAATACGGAGGTGCTCCAGCTGATTTCTATTATTCACTGTTAACTGAAAATGATGTTGATCCTGATATTGCCTTGGGAAGATTACCTATACAAAATAAAAATGAGTTAAAGAATGTTATTCAGAAAATTATTGATTATGAGAATGATTCCCGCGGAACATGGAGAAATGACTATTTGATGATCAGTGCCGGGACTAAAGACGGAGATTTTGGGTATCAGGCTGAATACATTATTAATAATGTTATGAGTCCCAGTATAAACCCTAAACGTATGTATCTGTCCGGGTCCATTGATGATCCCTACCTGGGTGGCACTGAGGATTTATTACGGCATTTCAGAAATGGTACTGCCTGGATTAATTTTCGCGGACATGGAGGAGGAGCCATATGGTCAGACGGAGGATTACTTGATATTGATGATATTCCGCTTCTGGAAAACAGAGGGAAATTGCCATTTATTACAAGTATGACCTGCTTTACCAGTGATTTTGCCTCAAGAAAAAGATCACTTGGTGAATCTCTTCTCCTTAAAGATGAAACCGGTGCTGTTGCTTTTTTTGGTTCAACCGGATTAGGCTGGGTCTGGAATGACTATTATCTGTTAAAAGAATTATTCCAATGCTATACCTTATTCCCTGATATGACTATCGGAGAGTTAATTAATAAAGCCAAAATTACTTATTTACTGAAATATCAAAGCACTCTGGCTTTGAGTGAAGTCTACCATTTTTTACTGCTTGGAGATCCTGCTTTGAAATTAACTCTACCTGCTGAAAAAACCCCAATAAAACTCACCTCTCAGGCAATCAGCAAAAACAATACTGTTCATATTAACGGTAAAGCAGAATCATCCAATGTAAATATTGATTTTGCTATAACTGACAGCAGCTATGCAACCACATATTCCGAAACCTTTAGTGTGGATGAAACAGACTGGAATTTTGAGCTTCCCATACCTGAAAATCTGTATGGTTTTCAAAGCGGTATCCGGGCTTACCTGTGGGATCCTGACAGTGATTATCAGATGAGAGGATTTTCTCCTTTTTCTTATGGAACTTCTTTTTTTGATTCATTATCAGTATTACCAGAAAACCCAACCTATCAGGATAGTTTATATTTTACAGTCAGAATAGAAGATGTCAGAGATATCAAGGATGTTTATTGTATAATCGATCATACCGTGACAGATACTCTATCTATGTATAAAACTAATAAGCTGTTCCGAACTGATAAGATTTCATCTTTTACTCCCGGAACTCATATTAAATTTTATTGTATTGTATCTCATGAGGATGGAACAGTAACAACCAGTACTTCACAGGAAATTATAATACCGTTATTTGCGGATCTACACATTCAATCCCTATTTTTATCCGGTACAGATAAAGTAACACTCAATGCCGAGATAAAAAATTTTGGTCAAACTGATGCTGATGATGTTATCGTACAGTTTTCTGCACAAGAGCAAGATTTTTATGCAACAGACACTGTTTCTGTACAAAAGTCAAATACAACTACCTCTTCAGTAACATTTTATCCGGTAATAGGAATTAATACTGCATCTGTAACCATTGACCCGGATTCACTTATAAATGAAATTTCAAAGAATAATAATCAATCAACCAGAGAAATTACTGCCAATCGCTTCTGGATAACACCAGAGCTGGGCTCCACTATTGATTTTAATTCGTCAGACACAGTAGGAATTCCTGAAAAAGTTTTAGTTTTCATTCCACCGAATACTGTTAACCAACCAACCTCCGTAGGTTTTAAATTTTTAAATCAGCTTCCTTATACTAATGCTCTCCAGAAACAAGGAACATCCGAAATATACAGCATTTTTTTTCCGGGGTTAGGTGAAGAAAATTTAAATGAAAAAAAAGCTTCATTTCTTTTTTCAAAAGATACTGTAAAAAACCAGCAGCCTTATATTTGGAATACTACTCTTCATAATTGGATTAGTTGTGATTATCAAGTTATTAATGACTACATTCAGGTTATGTCTTCTCAAAGTGGATATTTTAGTTTTTTAACGTATGATGACAATAATCCTCCTTATATTGATATAGAGGTAGATAATCAGGCATTTACTCAGAATAGCTATGTATCACGTACTTCTCTATTTAATGTCCTTCTTCAGGATGAATCTGCTATAGATTTACGGCCTTCCGGTATTATTATATTCATTGATAATACCCAAATTCCATATTCAGATCTTATGATACCTGATTCGATAAACAGCTTAACCGACATAAATATATCATTTAAACCGGATCTGCAGCCAGGCCAACATAGTTTACAGATACATGTAAAAGATATACATGGGAATATAAATAAAAACACAAATGTTAAATTTAAAGTTGGATCAGACCTGAACCTAGATTATTTAGGAAACCATCCTAATCCATTTCAGGTGGAAACAGTCTTTGTGTATGTTCTTACTGATGTAGCCAAAGATGTTTCTTTGAAAATATATACAGTTTCCGGCAAGCTTATCAGAAACATGAATGATAATACCATGGCTTCCCCGGATTATCATGAGATTGTCTGGGATGGCAGAGATGAATGGGGAAATCTGGTTGCAAATGGAGTTTATTTTTATAAATTAACTGCACAAGGATTTGACAAAACCCAAAAGGTAACCGGGAAAATTGCAAAAGTCAGATAACTGATGAAATTTCATAAAAAATACAACAATTTCTATCTGCCAGTGATCATTAGCTATTTTGTTTTTAGATTGCTTCTCCCTGAACATATAAGCTGCGGTGATTATACTGCTGATTTTTTGAATATTGGAGTCGGTGCAAGAGCTGTGGGGATGGGCAGTGCTTTTTCCAGTGTATCCAATGATGTTTCTTCATTTTATTGGAATCCTGCGGGAATTGCATTTTTAAAAAAACCGGTAATTGGTGGAATGTATGGTGCCCAGTTCGGATCATTTAACGATCCTTTGGGAAGTTATCACTATCTGGGAGGTGCCCTTCCCTTACCTGGAAGCGGAGGAGTCATCAGTATAAACTGGGTACGATTATCAGTAAATGATATACCGGTCTATTCTGAACTTGCCGGAGATGATTTTTGGGACAGACTACGAAATCATTCTCTACGACCTAGTGGTGAAGCTGAAGGATTTATACATGATACTGAAGATGCTTTCTTTTTTACTTTTGCCTTGATGAATAAATTTTCTCTAGATTTAGGCTGGGATTATCATGAAGTTGCAGTGAAAATGCCGGTCGGTATTAATATAAAATGGATTCAACAATCCCTTGGCAAGCATGAAGCCAAGTGTATTGGCATTGATATTGGCACTATTATTCAATTTCCCCTTAGTGATTTTTTTCAATCAGATAAGTTCGGGATTTTAAATTTTGGTTTAAATATTCAGGATATTACTGAAACTTCCCTGAAATGGGATACAGAACATGCTGATCCCCTACCGACAAATTATAAAACCGGAATCTCCTATCTTCATGAGCTGAAATGGGTCCAGAGTAAAATATTAATTGCTTACGATCATAGTACCCGCTGGAGAGGTGAAAATAATTTTGGCTTAGAGTTACAGTTCATGAATACCATTAATTTGCGTTCAGGTTTTCATGAAGGGAGCTTTACTGGAGGTGCAGGAGTAAAATTCTGGAAAATTTGTCTGGATTATGCTTTTTTGGCCCATAATCTGGATTCTCTTCATCGTATTAGTTTTTCAATAACACCATGATTTTATCAGCAATAATATGAGGAGAAGAGAATGGTAAGATATAGTTTTTTTTACTTGATATTCATACTTAATTTCACTATTTTAAGCTGTGATAAATCAGTTTCAACTGGTGGATTGAAACCAGCATCTGTGGTTTTTGTCAGTAAAACAGCTGATGCATCAATCTTGGAAAGAGGAATTGATGCTGTACCAGATGGTGATAAAATAAAAATAGAATGGTTTTTAAATCCCGAAAAAGAAGTCGAGAAATATAATATTTACAGGTCAGAAGAAGACAGTGAAAAATTTTCATTCATTTTTACCACTAGAGATACTGTTTATGAAGATATGGTAAAAACTCATACAAAATATTATTATTATGTGAATGCTGAGACAGATGAGGGTGTGACAAGTGAACCATCAGACACCATCAATTATACTTTACTTGACAAAGCACTACTGTTATCACCAGGAGATACAGTTTCTACAGCGAAACCAGAATTTGTCTGGTTGGATACGAATGAGCATATATATGACCAATATATCATCCGGGTGGTAAATATTGATTATAATAAAACCATATGGATAGCAGTCAAAGAAAGAGAAAATTATGATACTGGTCAAGAAAAAGTAGTGTTTAATGCTGATTCAAGTGCTGCTGTTTCTCAACTTTCTTCTGACATAAGTTATAAATGGCGGATTGACATAGTAGGTAATGAAAGAAAAGGATCTGAAAGCAACTGGAAATCACTAGTATACAGAAGGGAAGAATGACTGAATTAAAAAAAATTTTTATATTGTTTCTGATTATATACTTTTTAATACCAAATACAGGAATCAGAGCACAGCAGCTGGGCAGAAATCTGGGAGCTAAATATTATCTGGGCAGCGATGATGAGCTTCTAGTCCCAGTCAATATCTGGGGTTTCGTGCAGAAGCCAGGGCAGTATATGGTACCCAGTAACACGGATTTGATTTCCTTGATTTCTTATGCCGGGGGTCCCAAAGAATCCGCTAAAATCAATAAAATCCGTATTGTTCGGCACAGATCTGAAATAAAAAATAAAGTTCTTGAAGTAAATGTCAAAAAGTATTTGAAAACCGGGAATCAAGAAATTATTCCTATACTCAAACCTGGTGATACCATAATTATTAAAGGAACAACGTTCAGCTGGATTCAGAATTTCTTTTCTTTTCTTGCTTCCTTTGCAGTTTTTGCTCAAATGTTTTATTTTATTGCAATTGCAGAAGACAGATTAAATAATTAGAAAAGGTTGTTATATGAAAGGTGTAATTTTAGCCGGAGGACTTGGTACACGATTAATGCCGTTAACAAAAGTAACCAATAAGCATTTGCTACCCATTTACAATAAACCCATGATCTATTATCCAATCCAGACGTTAGTTGATGCCGGGATTGAAGAAATATTGATTGTTACCGGGGGAGAAAATGCAGGTGAATTCTTGCGTTTGCTGGGAAATGGTAATCAATTTGGATTGAAACATATCCATTATACCTATCAGAAAGGAGAAGGCGGAATTGCAGAAGCCCTGGGCCTGGCAGAACATTTTGCTGATGAGGATCCCATTATTGTTATTCTGGGTGATAATATTTTAGAAGATAATATAAAAGCTGCAGTGGATGATTTTAAAGTAAATAAAACCGGAGCTAAAATTATGTTAAAAGAAGTTGATGATCCGGAACGGTTTGGAGTAGCTCATATTGAAGACAATAGAATTACCAAAATAATTGAAAAACCTGATAATCCACAATCAAACTATGCAGTTACCGGAATATATATGTATGATTCCGAGGTGTTCAGATTTATTAAAAATCTGGAACCTTCTCAGCGGGGTGAACTTGAAATTACAGATGTGAATAATAATTATATTACAGCCGGTAAGATGAGATTCGATTTTCTCCAGGGATGGTGGACCGATGCCGGGACCTTTAAATCATTATACCGGGCAAATACATTAATTGCCCGGAAATTTTTGGATTAATTACTTTGTAAATTTTTTTTATTGAAGCTGGAGAACCCGATATGTTTAGAAAAATTATTATAATATGTATAATAGGTATTATTTTACATCCTTTAAATCTTTTCTCAGCAACTAAATTCGGCAGTAAAGGGTTAATTTATGTTCATTCTGCCCGGGTTTTACCAAAGGGATACCTGGAATTTTTAGGTGGAACCAGATATTTTGGCAAGGTAGCAAGTTTAGCCTCTAAACAGTCAGCGTTTACTTTATGGAATGTACAAGGATTTACCTCTTTTAATTACGGCCTTAATTCCAATGTAGAATTAGCTATATCCCCAATAATTTACCAGGACACCAATAACAATCAGGGAAATGCACTGGATGGTCAGGCAAATGTGCCGGATAATCTTCTTGTTAATTTAAAAGTCGGATGCTTGGGGGCTGAAAACAGTCATTTTTTATTTGGTGGAATACTGCAAATGAAATTCCCTACTGCTAAAGCTTATAATATTATTTATGAACCATATACAGCAGGAAACTTTGAAGCAGGAATCATGGGTGTTGTATCCTATTTCAGCAATATTACCTTTCCGGACGAGGCCATATCAGTTCATACTAACCTTGGATATTGGAACCATTATGATATGGGCGAAGTATTAACCGGTAATCCTGACGATCCTAGACCAACCTCTATAAGTTCTGAACTTCTGTTTGGAATGGGCGCCAGGTTTCCTGCCGGCACCTTTGATTTTTCCAGTGAAATAAACGCCAGATACTTTTTGAATAAACCCCCGGTTACAGCTTACAGCAGAGAATATGTTTCCTATTTAACTGCTGGCATTTATTATAAACCCTATAGATGGATAAGCTTTCAAATAGGAATTGATGTTAAATTAATCACTGAGGATGATGTTTCCCAATATACACCCAATACATCTTTGGAACTACCTGAACTTGAAGAAACTCCTAATTACCCTGATTGGAGATGTTTATTAGGAGTAAAGTTTTCGATTTTACCTTTTTCACTGTATTCAACACCGAAAAGTGAATTTCAGCGTGATGTGAGGAATAAAAAACAATTATTTAAAAGAATGCTTGATGAAGATCAGGATACTGAGCAAGCAGAGGATGAAGTTGAAAAATTACGCTCTAAAAGATTAAGAATTGAAAAAGAATTAGAAAGAATCAGAAAATTATTAGAACAGGAAGAACAAAAAAAGAAGAAAAAGAAATAGATGATATTAAAAAATTACTGTAAATTTATTATAATACTGCTGATTTTTTGTGTAATTAAAACAAGTGTATCATTCCCGCAGATTAATAATGAAAACGCTGATTTTAATTATGGTAAAGAATTGTATGATGATCACCTATATGACTTAGCTTCTATACAGTTCAGTGAATTTTTACAGAAATATCCCTCTAGCCCTCAAATACCTACCGCCTCATTTTTATTAGCAGAATCATATTTTGCATCTAATAAAATCTCAGAAGCCAAAGAATCATATATAAAATTTATTATAAATTTTCCCGGAGATAAAAATATAC
>JAWODZ010000016.1:0-49114 GCA_046483025.1 bacterium | reverse complement strand
TCGGCATGTGGAAAGGGGTTTTTTGATCAAAATCGCCAGCTGGCTGGTTATAAAGTTGTTGATGTTAGAGCTATAGTATATGATGGGAAAGAACATCCTGTGGATTCAAAAGAAATCGCTTTCCAGACAGCAGGTCGTGAAGTTTTCAAAAAGTGTTTGTTAGGAGCAAAACCGATATTACTTGAGCCCATCTATGATATTAAAGTTAAGGTGCCGGAGGAATATATGGGTGATGTTATGGGTGATCTTTCCGGCAGAAGAGGGAAAATCGGAGGAATGGACACAGAAGGTAATTTTCAGGTAGTTAATGCAAAAGTACCTTTGGCAGAACTGGATAAATATGCTACATCCTTACGTTCATTGACTTCCGGACGAGGATTATTCTCACGTTCTTTCTCTCATTATGATTCGGTTCCCAAGGATATTGAAAAAGAGATCATCAAACGATCAAAAGCTGAAGAAGAAAATGAAGAAAGCTGATGTGATTTATGGTTAATATTTTATTCTCAATTTTTGTATGAAATTGCACTTATTTTTTAGTGACGAGGATACAATTGTCTGATACTAAAAAAGATAAAAATTATAGGACGCATGACATACTCTGGGCTCCCTGGAGACTGGAATATATTACCAATTCTCATAAAAATGATGAGTGTATTTTTTGTACTCTTCCCAAGAGTCCGGAAGACCGAAAGAATTTGATAGTCTTCCGCAAAACCCATGTTTTTGTTATCATGAACAGATATCCCTATAACAACGGGCATCTCATGGTTGTTCCGTATAAACATACATCTGAAATGTCAGAACTTTCTAATGAGGAAAAACTTGAGCTGTTCAATACTCTGCAATATTCTCAACAGGTTTTGAAAAAGGTGATGACTCCCCAGGGTTTTAATATGGGAGCAAATTTTGGCAATATTGCCGGAGCCGGTATTGATCAACATATACATTTTCATTTAGTACCCAGATGGTCAGGTGATACCAATTATATGCCGATAATTACCGGTACTAAGGTAATATCAGAATCACTGGAAGATACCTGGGATAAATTGTATAAGGAGTTTCACAAAAAAAGGAGAAAGAAATGAAATATTTTAATGTGTTATTGTTAATAACATTTTTATTATTAATTGTACCATTTATTCTGATCGCACAAGAGAATCCAAAAGTACTTATGAAAACCAGTATGGGAGATATTACCATTGAGCTGTTTCAGGAAAAGGCCCCGGTATCTGTGGAAAATTTTCTTTCCTATGTAGAAGATGGTTTTTACGATGGCTTAATATTCCATCGGGTAATAAAGGATTTCATGATCCAAGGGGGAGGATATGATGCAGAAATGAATAAAAAAGATACCAAAGACCCTATAAAGAATGAAGCAACCAATGGTTTGAAGAACAAAAGAGGTACCTTAGCCTATGCCAGAACTTCAGTGATCAACAGTGCTACTTCTCAATTTTTTATTAACCATGTGGACAACTCTTTTTTGAATCATAAATCAAAGAATCCTCAGGAATATGGGTATGCAGTTTTTGGTGAAGTTGTTGATGGTATGGATGTTGTTGATAAAATTGCAAATGTCAAAGTTCATTCCTTACCAAACGGAATGCAGAATGTCCCGGTGGAGCCGGTGGTGATTGAATCGGTTAGTTTGATTGAAGAAAAGGAAGATAAAGAATAGCACAATATGTGAGTAACTGAGCCTTAGGGATATTACATGGAAATTGACATTGAAAAATTATCAGAAGATGAATTGGTTGAGTTAAATCATCGTATCATTGAACGACTTAAATTCCTGCAGGCAACCCGGAATCACAAAGAAATGATGGAATTCTCAATTGGAGAAAAGGTAATGTTTCAGCCCCCTGGACATGATAAACTGATCGGTACATTGATGAAATATAATAAAAAAACTGTTACTGTGGTTACTGATCAGGGACAACGCTGGAATGTATCTCCATTTTTGTTAACAAAGGTTTCGGATAAAGGAGAGAACTCATCTAAGAAAGGTAATATTCTTAAGATGAAATAGAAATCAAGGTAATTGATATTTTAATTATTATTTTAACCTTCCGAAGGTTTCAAACCTTCGGAAGGTTTTTATTTCAGAATCTTTATGCGATCTATCATACTTCGTAGAACTCAGTGTGACAGAATACAGTCGATTTTGTTATTCCTCACCGGTAGTCAGGGGCTGCCTCTACCTAAGAAGCCACCCTGTCAGGGTGACGGAACTGACGTTAATCCTTGTTCTGAGATCACAGACAATGGATTTACGAGCAGGATTAATGATTTTTGATCGAAGCAATCTCCCGGTGGATACGAATATTTTCGTATAATGCGCCAGGAGACTGCTTCGTCGGCCATGAGAGACAGGCCTCCTCGCAGAGACGTGGTTGATGCTGCCACTGCTGTAAATGTGATATATTCAGGATTTTTTTCCACAGTCTCGTCAGGTCTGAACTCATTATATTACTTTAAAGCTTCACTGTTTTACTACTTCTGCGTAAAGAAAATCCCATGTGTTCAAAGAATTGTGGTGTTTGGAGAAGTCACCCTGACAGTGGTCGGAAGACCCTGCCCTCTCTTTTGAACAAGAGAGGTGGATAAAATTTTTTTGTATATTGACATTTACATAATAATTGCGTACATTATTCCGTACGTATTATATCTGAAAGGTAAACATATGAAAACAATATCTGTAACAAATGCGCGATCACAATTATATAAACTCATTGATGAGGCCTCAAAGAATCATGAACCAATTCAAATTACAGGTAAAAGATCTAACGTAATTTTAATTTCCGAACATGACTGGTCTGCAATTCAGGAGACACTTTTCCTTCTCTCTATTCCTGGCATGCGTGAATCGATTCGAAAGGGTTTAAAAACTCCCCTTGATGAATGTTCTGAGGAACTTGATTGGTGAAATGGAAAGTAGTATATACAAAGCAAGCACAAAAAGATGCAAAAAAATTAACTCGTTCAGGATTAAAAGAAAAAGCCTTAACAATCCTTGAATTATTATCTGAAGATCCATTCAAAACACCTCCCCCCTATGAGAAACTTGTCGGTGATTTGTCAGGTGTTTATTCACGTCGAATAAATATTCAGCATCGTATAGTTTATCAAATTATTCAAGAAAAGAAAATTATTAAAATTATTCGTATGTGGACTCATTATGAATAGAGGTTAAAATCATTCGTAACAATTATATTGATTATGTATCTGATCAGGGCTGCCTGAAAAGTTCAATATGTTTAGAAATATCATACTGATCGCAATGAAATAATACTGTTTTTATTGGATTTGTCAGTCTTCGACAGCCTCAGAGCTTTCAAGCGGCATATACATGTACGTGATCAAGTCAGGAGACTTCACCCAGAGCAAGAAGATGCTGCTGATGAAATGAGGAGAAGATAACGATTTTCCTCTCCAAGCCACGTTGCATGTGGGTCGGAAATAGGATACAAAGCATTATTTCAACCTCCCGAAGGTTTAGATCCTTCATTCCGTTCAGGACAAGCTCTTCGGGAGGTTTTCATTTTGTCAACTGTTGTTCAAACCGACATCCGGAAACGGCAAACTGCAGTCCTTGACTGCGGTTTTATACTTACCTCTTACCGGTAGTCAGGGACTGCCTCTAACCGATATACATATACAAGTCGGGTAATTAATGGAAATTTAAATGTAGGCATTTTAGACCTGACCTGTCAGGTCTGAGCTCATTATATTACTTTAAAGATTCACTGTTTTTACTACTGCGTAAATAAAATCCCATGTGTTCAAAGAATTGTAGTATTTGGAAAAGTCACCCTGACATGGACTAAAGAAGACCCTGTCAGGGTTGTGGAAAGTAAAATTATTAAAAAGGTCACATACTCTATTTTCTGCCAAAAGCATTCTCAAAAAGCAGCCAGACATGAAACCAGTCCTTTTCAGTTACTGCGTCGCCGAACCATTGATGAGCAATCTCATGTGTCAACAGACCTTTGCAATTTCTGGTTCCGGTCACTGAATTTTCATGGTAAAGAACTGCACCTGCACTCTCCAATCCACCCCAACGCGTTGTAGACTGAATGTTGGCCAGTTATCACAAAAAAGCCTTTTGAAAAATTCAAAAGGCTTTTTTGATTTAAGGAGGAGTAAATTTATTTACAGAGACACAGTAACCGTACTGGTGAGTGAAATTCCTTCTATAGCCAGTTCTATAACATCACTGCTGATAAATAATATTTCTACTACTATTGCCTCACCAGGATCGAAAAGGTGCTCAACTACATCTTTGAGTTTGTTGATTTGTGCATCCGTAAAAAAGTCATTAATATACTCTATGATACATTCTTCACCGGCATACATAGTCAATTCCTTAATCAATTGGGGGGATTGATCCTGGGCATAGGCATACAATTTCATGGTAACATCTGCTGCGCCGTTGTTTCTCATGGTTCCGTTTACAGTAATGTTTTTTATCTCATCAATATTGTTCTGGTACTGAGTATAATCATCCGATGGATAGATAGTTTTGGAAATTAAATAACCGTGATCCAACACTAAGTTTATATAATCTATGGAAATATCAGCAGGAGTTCCAGAGGCTTGCAGGTAAATATAAAGTGTTTTCATATCAAGATTACTTAAGAAAAATAAAATTAGATTGGAGATGATGTCTCCAGGAGTTTCATTGAAATCATCTATCCCATCAAGTATTATGCTCCCATTCCCGGGAACGGTAAAACTTCCATACAGAGTTGCCCGGGAGGCTAAATCACTGTCACTGAGTGAGCCTTTGGTACTCAAATAAAATGATAATGTTTGATCTGAGGGGAGATTATTGGAAAAGGAGGCATCAAAAATTCCGTGACCACCAGAAAGTATTCTTATAAATAATCCAATATTTTCCGGATTTATGGAATATTCATTACAGTTGATTTCATAGGCTTTAGCCAGGTTTTTTGTCAAACTGGAATTGGAAGTGATAGGGTAGATAATTTTTTGATTGGCAGTATTGGCAGTTTTCTGATTTATAATTTCTTCTTCATAGGTAATATCTTTGGTTAAAGCTTCATTAATCATCTCTTCACAGTTAGTTGTTAAAATAAGCAAGGTGAACAGAAACAGAACATTTAATAATAATATCGGTAATATTTTCATGTTTTTGGCCATTATTTTACTATCTCCTATCTTTCTAACAGTTTAAAAAAATAAATCATTACAGTAAAGTATCAATTATTTACTGCTTTAATATAAATATATAATGCAAATATCCTGCCAGAAAGTTTTTAATTCTTTTCTTGCAATTTTACAGCTCATTTTTTATATTGACATTTATTCAGACAGTTGTTTTTATTAATAAAAACTATGGAGAGGTGTTTTTATGGAACAAGCAAAGAAATTGTTAAGAGATTATCCATCAGCACGCTGGTTTGTACTGTTTCTGGTCAGTGGATTGATGTTCGGAACTTACTGGTTTCAGGATGGTCTTGGTCCTCTTAAAGAGATGTTTGAAACCCAACTCGGATTTACTTCAGAGCAATTTGGAAGACTCATCAGTTCTACCACCTGGGCCAACTGGGCTTTAATGATTATTTTGGGTGGTATGGCTCTGGATAAATGGGGTATTCGGAAGACTGGTCTGGTATTTGGCGGTATAGCTACAGTTGGTGCTGCAATTGTAGCTATTGGAAGTATGGGGATTCTGGGAGAAAATAAGTTGCTGGTTATGATTGGCGGAAGAATTCTTTTTGGCGTTGGTCTGGAGACCACCTGTGTTCTCATACAGCGAACTGTGGTAAAATGGTTTAAAGGGTATGAACTGGCTCTGGCTATGGGGGTGAATGTGGTAATAGGACGTCTGGGTACATTTGGAGCTGTATCCTTTGGGGTGGATATTTCAGGAGGGAATTTAAGTATAGCCCTTATTACAGCTGCCTCCCTTATAGGTCTTGGATTCCTGATGTTTCTGGCTTATTTCATTTTTGATATTAAACTGGACAAACAAACAGCAACTATCCTGGAAGAGGAAAAAGAAGACTTTCATTTTAAAGACGTGATCGAATTGTTAACAAATCATTCTTTTATTTATATAGCTCTTCTCTGTGTAGCTTTTTATTCTGCTGTATTTCCCTTTGTGCAATATGCCCCTGATCTGTTGATAAATAAATTTGGTTTTACTTCTGCTATGCCCGATCTTTCCGGAATGACATTCTGGGAAAAAATTGGTGCAATTTTACATAATGGCCCTAAAGTGACTGGTCTTTTGCCCTTTGGAACAATTATTTTTACTCCGATTTTCGGCCGTATCGTTGATAAAAAAGGAAAAGCGGCTTCTCTGATGATTCTGGGCTCAGTTCTTCTTATCTATGCACATTTAACCCTCTCTGTTTTTAACAGTGTTATTCTGGGATATACAGGATTGTTTTCCCTGGGCATTGCTTTTTCTCTGGTGCCAGCAGCCATGTGGCCTTCAGTAGCAAAGATTGTAGCTGAGAAACGTTTGGGTACAGCCTATGCCACCATGTTTACTATTCAGAATTATGGTCTGGGTCTTTTCTACTGGGGTATCGGTACAGTACTTGATCTGGTTAATCCAGATGTAGTGGCTAAGATTCAGTCAATTCGGGAAAATCTTTTAGCTCAGGGATTGAGCAAAGCAGAGATTACAGAACGTATTAATCAGTTGCGGGATGCTGGAGAGATAGCTTCTTATGATTATACCATACCTGTTTTGATGTTAGTTGGTCTGGGTATTATTTCTGTCTATCTGGCCTTTTTACTTAAAAAAGCTGATAAAAGACAAGGGTATGGTATTGAGTTTCCTACTAATTATTAATAATTTTTGTAACATTTGAATCAATTTTTAGAAACCTGACAGATTGATCCTATTAAATTTTCGATCTGTCAGGTTTTTTATTGAATATATTTTTTTTATTATCAATTTTTCTATCTAAATATTTTTATCTAAACATTAATTATATAAAAGTTTTATTTTTTTAAAAAAAAACTTGACAAGCAAAACTTTTCTTTTTATATTATAACGAAAGATAATGAAAGATATAACTAATTCTATGAAATAAAATAACATAAAAAGGAAATTAAATGAAAGGTACACCCGAAAGACGAGATGAGATTGTTCGTCTAGTATCAGAGGATGGAAGGGTTACAGTTAAAAAGTTAAGTGAGATGTATAATGTTTCTACAGTCACGATTAGAAATGATTTGAATTTTTTACAAGAAAAAGGGCTTTTACACCGGGCATATGGTGGTGCTTTGAGATGGGATACGGTCTCATTCGATACAGCAATTCGAGAGAAAGAAAAATTAAATGCAGAAGAGAAGAAAAAGATAGGTAAAGCAGCTTCAAAATTAATTAACGACGGAGATTCAATTATTATTGATTCTGGAACTACAACTATGGAGATTGCAAAAAATATTCATGGGAAGAGAGATTTGACTGTAATGACAAATGCCATTAATATAGCAACTGATTTGGCTGGAATTTCTGGTATTACATTAATGCTCACTGGTGGAACACTCAGAGAGACTTCATTTTCTCTTGTAGGCCCTCAAGCAGAGGAGATACTAGAGGAGTTCTATTTTGATAAAGTATTTCTTGGGGTTGATGGTTTTGATATGGAGTATGGGCTTACAACCCCTAATTTTCTTGAAGCTCAACTCAACCGTCTAATGGTTAACAGATCCAGAGAAACAATTGTAGTAATGGACTCCAGCAAATTTGCCAGACGTAGTCTTTCATTGATTGTTAAACCAAATGATGTTGATATTGTTATTACAGATAGTAAAGTTACTGATGAATATAAAAAAAGAATTGAAGATATGGATATAAAGTTGATTGTTGTGTAGTCTATAAAATATGGAGGTTTTTTAAATGGGAACTATTACTTATCAAGAAATTTTATCCCAACCTTATACCTGGAAATATGTCATTAATGAATCAGATAGAATAGAAAGAAAGGTAAATGCAATAAGAAAAGATTGCGCTTTTGATAATTTTTATTTTGTCGGATGTGGCACTTCATATTTTCTGTCATTAACAAGTGCATGGATTTTACAGAAATTTTTTCAAAAAAGAGCATCAGGACTAACAGCTTCTGATGTATATTTTTTCCCTGAATTATTTAACAATTCTGAAGATCCAAATTCTGCAGTATTCATTATTTCTCGATCTGGAACTACAACAGAAGGGATCTGGGTGGCAGAAACATTGAAACAAAAAGAACATTTTACAACCTTTGCAATCAGTTGCCGTCCGGAAAGTGAACTTGTAAAAAGAGCTGATCATTCATTTGTAATACAGGATGCTGATGAAAAAAGTGTAGTGATGACACGTTCATTTACAAGTATGTTACTTTTAATAAAATATATAAGTGGATTTTACAGTAGCAATAAACAATTAATACAGGAATTATCAAGACTACCAACTCTGGGGGAGGCCCTTATAGATAATTATAATGATTTAATAAAAAAATTTATTAGTAGTATAAAAATCTCCAGATTTATTTTTTTGGGGCAAGGGCCGTTTTATGGTTTAGCATCTGAATCAATGCTGAAAATTAAAGAGATGTCATTATCAATATCTGAAGTATATCAAACACTTGAATACCGTCATGGTCCTATGTCCATGGTAGGTCCTGATGTCCTGATAATTTTTTTATTATCAGAGAGAAGTATATCTGAGGAAAAGAAACTTCTTTTAGAAATGAGGAATCTTGGGGCTAATATATTGGTTATTTGTGATAAAGCTGACAAAGAAATTAAAGAAAATAGTGATTTTGTAGTAGAATTAAAATCAGGTGTTTCGGAATATGTCCGACTTATATTGTATATGCCAATTACTCAATTATTAGGATTTTATCAGGCAAAAAAGAAAGGTTTAGATCCTGATAACCCAAAAAATTTATCACAAGTGGTACAGATTGATTAATTTAATAAAAAGTTAAGAATAGAAAACAGAAAGGCATATTAATGAAAATATTCGATGTTGTTGTGGTAGGAGAATTGAATGCAGATTTGATTTTGAGTGATATAGCATCATTTCCGGAAATAGGAAAAGAAATCATTGCTGAACGGATGACACTTACTATGGGTAGTGCTTCTGCAATTTTTGCAACTAATATGGCACGTTTGGGAATGCAGGTAGGTTTTGTGGGTAAGCTGGGTAGTGACAGTCTGGGAGATTTAGTAATGGATACATTGCTTGATCGTGGAGTTGATACAACAGGTATTTTCGTGAGTGATGAGGTTAAAACGGGCATTACAGTAGTAATGAGTTATCCAGAAGATTATGCTATGCTGACTTATATGGGAGCAATGGAAAAATTCAGTTTAGATGATGTAAATTTTGAATATCTTTTTCAGGGAAAACATATGCATTTAGCTTCGTATTATCTGCAGCCAAAATTAAGATCCGGATGTAAGGAATTATTTAAACAATGTAAAAAAGCTGGTATGTCGACATCTTTAGATCCAGGGTGGGATCCGGCAGAAGGATGGGAAAAAGATATAATTGATGTTCTTCAATATGTGGATGTATTCTTACCTAATAAACAGGAAGCACTCTATATCAGTGGTAAATCGGATTTAAATAAAGCAATAGAAGAATTAAGTCAATATGCTTCTGTTGTTGTTGTAACAAAAGGCAGTGAAGGGTCACTTTTAAAATCAAAGGATGGGTCTCTTCAGGCTAAAACTTATTCTGTTAAATCTGTTGACACAACCGGAGCAGGAGATAGTTTTAATACAGGATTCTTGTATCAATGGCTTAAAGGAGGAGATTTGGAGAAATGTTTGATTTACGGTAGCGGGGCAGGAGCTATTGCTACTACTAAAATGGGAGGATCTACAGCTTCTCCCACCATAAAAGAACTTCAAGCATTCTTAAAAAAGAGAAATAAGGAGAAAATTATTTAAAATGGATCATCCGCTTCTTAAAATACTTGAATCCCATAAGCAGGGTAAACCTGTGGGTATTTATTCTGTTTGTTCAGCTAATCCATATGTATTGAATGCATCTGTTATGCAGACAAAGTCTGATAACAGTTATTTATTAATTGAATCCACATCTAATCAGGTTAATCAATATGGGGGATATACTGGTCAGAAGCCAAAAGAGTTTAAAAAGTCAGTTGATCATATTATTCAATCATTTTCAATGCCAAAAGAAAAGATTATTCTTGGCGGAGATCATCTAGGTCCCAATCCCTGGAAAAACCAGACTGCTGAGGATGCAATGAAAAACGCAGAAGTGCTTGTAAAAGATTATATAGCAGCTGGATATACAAAAATACATCTGGATACAAGTATGTACTGTAAAGATGATATTGGTAATAGAACGAAACCGCTTGATAATGAAATCGTTGCATCTCGGGCAGCAAAGTTATGTTCTGTTGCTGAGCAAACATGGAAAGATTCATCTAATAAAGTAACTCCTCTATATGTAATTGGCACAGAAGTACCTGTACCAGGGGGGTCCCAGAGATCACTTTCTCAATTGGATGTTACATCTATTGAGGACATAAAGGAAACTATAGAAATCTTTAAATATACTTTTAAAAAAAATAACTTGGATGATGCCTGGGAGAGAGTAATTGCGGTTGTTGTACAGCCAGGTGTAGAATTCAGTAATGAAGACATTATTGATTATAAACGAGATAAGGCAGAACAACTGTCAAAGTTTATCGAAAAAATTCCCAATATGGTATTTGAGATACATTCGACTGATTATCAAAAACCATATGCACTAAAACAACTGGTGGAAGACCATTTTGCTATTTTAAAAGTTGGACCTGCTCTTACCTTTGCATTCAGGGAGGCAGTTATTGCACTTTCTTTTATAGAAGAAGAGTGGTTAGCAATAAAGAAAAATGATTCACTTTCGAGGATAAAACAAATAGTTGACAACGCAATGAAGGAGAACCCCAAATACTGGGAAAAATATTACAATGGGGAAGCAAAAGGAAAAGCATTTTTCCGTAGATACAGTTTCAGTGACAGAATTCGGTATTATTGGTCACAAAAGAAAGTAAAAAATGCATTATCACAGCTTTTCGATAATCTTGAAAAATATCCACCACCTCTGCCTCTTATAAGTCAGTATTTTCCGGTTCAGTACCGAAAGATCAGAAATAATAATTTAAAAAACAAGCCCATTGATATTGTATATGATAAAATCAGAGAAAGACTTGCTGATTACAGTAAAGCTACCGGTCAATTCGAAAAAATATAATAAAATACAAGGAGTCGGTATATGAAATCTAATAAATTATGGTTGGTTTATGCAGTTACTACCACTTTAGCCTGGGGAGTATGGGGTGCTTTAATTGATATTACTGCTGAAGCCGGGTTTCCTGAAACTCTGGGGTACTGCGTCTGGGCATTGACAATGCTTATTCCTGCATTTATAGCACTTAAAAAAATAAACTGGAAAATTGAGTATAATCTTCGTTCTGTTGTACTCGGCTGTGCAGTTGGATTTTTAGGAGCCGGAGGACAATTAATCCTTTTTAAAACTCTCAGAATTGCCCCGGCTTATCTGGTCTTCCCGTTTATATCTCTTTCACCATTGATGACCATTATATTAGCAATTATTATTAGTAAAGAAAAAACCAAAAAAATAGGATGGACAGGGATAATATTAGCTTTAATTGCCGGAGTGTTGCTTTCTTATTCTAAAGGCGATTCAGGATTTACCATAGGAATATGGGTTCTTTTTGCCTTTCTGGTATTTGCTGCCTGGGGTATTCAGGGATTTATTATTTCTTATGCAAATGAGACCATGAAAGCAGAAAGTATTTTTTTTTATATGATGCTTACCGGTATTCTTCTTATACCAGTTGCTCTTATCATGACTGATTTCAGCCAACCGATTAACTGGGGATTTCGCGGACCCTATCTTGCCGCACTCATTCAAATTCTCAATGCTTTTGGTGCATTATTTCTGGTCTATGCTTTCAGATACGGTAAGGCAATGATTGTCAGCCCACTTACAAATGCAGGAGCACCAGTAATAACAATCATCATTTCACTTATTATATATCAGACACTGCCTAATACTGTGAATGCAATTGGAATGATTCTGGCTGTTATTGCAGCATTTCTTATGTCTTTAGCAGAAGAATCTCAGGATATGGAAGTACAACCTTCCGAGGGACCATAATGAGAAAAAGGAAAAAATATGAATATTATTAATTTATATAGAAAGATATCAATTTTATTATTAATGATATTGGGTGGTTTCGCTTATACTCAGGATTATTCTTTATCAAATTTGTCTCAACAGAAAAAGGGAAGTTTTCCTGTACAGAGTAAAGGACAGTTGTGGTTTATAAGTGACATTCTGCAATACCAGGGAAAAGAAAATCGTACTCGTATAGATGTTCTGTATTCAGTTAATTTGTCAAAATACTGGCAAGAATCACAATTATCCGATTCATTGCTTTTGCTGCATATTGACTGCCGAATTTTTGATAAAAATGGAGACTTGCTTTCTGAAACAACCAAGAATAAAAGATTTACCCCCAGTTCAAAAGATACAATGCAGACTTCAACATATATTGATATAATCCAATATAGTTTGCTTCCTGGTCTATATGAGATTAAAATAACAATGCAGGATTCCATGCATAATAATATTAACGGGATAACTGAACATTCTTTAAAGATCAGAGATTTTTCAAAACAGTTTTCTCTCAGTGACATCTATTTTATTGCTGATATTCAGGAAATGAATAATCACGTTCCGGAAAAGAAGAATAGTTTTGAAAAGAACGGATATCTTTTTATCCCTAATGTTCAGCGCAGTTATTTGAACACAGATAATGAACAATTATATATTTATTATGAAATTAATAATCTTGATTTTGATTCTGAAGGTAAGAGTTTTTATCACACTTACTATTCCATAATGGATATGGAGGACACAGAAGTCAGATCTGGTTCAAAAGAATGGCTTATAGCGACTGCATCCGGATTAGCCCGGATTGAGGGCATTTCAGTCTCAGATTTACCGTCCGGAATTTATAAAATCAGGGTGAAGACAGTAGATGTTAAAGATGATACTTTTGCTTCTATCAATTCATATTTTTTAATAACTGCCCCTGCACAGCAATATGCCAGTATTCTTCCCATGACAGAAACGGATATTAAAAAATATATAAAACAAATGTGTTATATTGCCACAGATAAAGAAATTGAAATTTTCAAGCAGTTGGATAAAGAAGCCAAGCAGAATTTTTTATTGGACTTTTGGGAATCAAAAGATCCGGATCCTACTACTAAAGAAAATGAATTTATGCAGGAACATTTTAAACGATTAGCATATGCCGAAGCTAATTTCAGAGGTGGTATTGAGTCAGATATGGGTCGTATTTATATTATTTATGGTCCTCCTCAGGATATTGACAGAGATTATTCCAATATGAGAAATTCCAAACAGTTTATTACTTGGTACTATGCTCTGGAGGGAAAGGTAAAATTTGTCTTTGCTGATCGAACAGGTGACGGCATTTATACACTTGTTCACTCAACTAAATTTGATGAGTATAGCGACCCTGACTGGAAAGAGCATATCATGAGAAATAAATAAAAATTAATTTATAATGAAAGGAGTGGATGCTTATGGAAAGAGTATAGATAACATTCAGAAGTTTGATAGGTAAGTAATTAAACATTACTGTTAGTTTTTTGTTTGATAACTTAGAGGAGGTGAAAATGATGCAGAAAAATAATATATGTTCCTTGTTAATACGGGTAATATTGCTTATCCTGGTTTTTTCGATCAATCTCTTTGCACAGACCGGGAAAATAACCGGAAGAGTATATGAAAAAGAGACAGATGAGCCACTTATTGGTGCAAATATTATTGTACAGGGAACAGAAAGAGGGGCTGCAGCAGATGATAAAGGTCGATTTACAATTGTGAACGTGCCACCTGGAGAATATACTGTTGTTGCCAGGATGATGGGATATGCAGAATATATAATTCAAAATGTGACTGTAGGTATTAATAGAACAACCGATCTTGAATTTCCCATGGAGCAGGAAGCAGTAGCAGGTCAAACTGTTACAGTAGTGGCAGAGAGACCAACTGTTCAACTGGATGTTTCTTCCAGCCAGAAAGTTATTTCTGCAGAATCAATAGAATCTCGACCTATGAGTAATCTGGAAGAGGTTCTTTCAACAGAAGCTGGAATTGATCTTTCAGCTTCTTCAGAAGGAAGTGGTCTGATAATTCGAGGTGGAGGGCTTAATGAAACAGATATTATTGTTGATGGTCTCTCTACCAGAGATTTACGAACTCAGCAGCCGGCAACAAACTTGAGCTTAACAGCCATACAAGAGGTTGAAATCTTAACTGGTGGATTTAATGCTGAGTATGGTAATATCAGATCAGGAATGGTTTCAGTAGTAACCAAAGAAGGAAGTATGGATCGCTATTCTTTAAATCTTGATGTAAGGTCCAGTCCTCCGGCCAGAAAACACTTTGGTCCCAGTCCATACAGTATTGAGGGACCTTTTTGGCAGGTATATGCAGGTCCTGATTCTTATACAGGTATTACTGACGAAATGGTAGCAAATGAAGAGTATCCGTTTACTTTTATTGGATGGAATGAAGTAGCCCGGCAATTTGTAGCTGATCCGGATCCCGGTAATGATAGAACACCACAGGAATTACTGGAAATATGGAAGTGGCAGCACCGGCTTCGTAAGTATGCTGATAAACCTGATTACATTGTTGATGGATCATTCAGCGGAAAAGTTCCCTTGCTTCCGGTAACATTTATGCTATCAGAACGATATGAAAATTTACAGCTGGCATATCCTATGAGCAGAAATAATTCCATGGCAAGTACTACACTGCTTAAATTAACCGCTCACCTTGCTCCGAATATTAAATTAAGTTTTAATAATACCTATATATTGAAAAAAGGAGTAAGCGGGTCTATATATGATGATACGTATGGGATGATTGACGGAACCCGTGAAGGGACGCGATATGCACGGGATGTATTTTATTGGCGGTATATCTGGCATGATGCTAATTTTAATCCAATAACCACTCAACAGTATAGAGGAGGAATTACGCTTAATCATGTTCTGAGTTCTAAGACGTTTTATGATCTTCGTTTGGAATATACCACTTACAAAACAGTTCAGGAACCAATCGGACTGCGTGATACTACTGGTATTAAAAAGATAGGAAACACCTGGTATGATGAAGCACCTTTTGGTTATGTGGGAAGTGAATATGGATCAATTACTGAACAGTATGATATTCTAGGTGATTTTTTAATGTCCGGCGGAGGCAGAGGACAGGACCACTCTAAATATTGGGGTGTTACATTAAGTGGAGATATAATATCTCAGATTCTCCAGCATCATGAAATGAAAGCTGGTTTTACCTTTAGTTATACTGAATTGAAAGAAAGAAAAGAAATCAATCATACCTATACAAGTCAACCATATGAAGAGGCTCCCTGGAAGTGGTGGTATTATAATGAATCACCGATTAAATTAGGAGCTTATATACAGGATAAAATGGAATATGGTGGTATGATCGCCAATATCGGTTTACGCTTGGACTATATGAAGTTGGGAAAATCTCCCTATAATCTGAACCCGGAATTTATTTTTTCAAATCTTCCCTATACTTTACCCACTTTTCGTGAACAGGATGACAGCTTTTCTGAACTGACTACTGCAGAAGATGATTATAAACTTTATTTCAGTCCCCGTCTTGGAATTTCTCATCCGATTACAGTAACCAGTAAGATCTTTTTTAATTACGGACATTTTTATCAACCTCCGATCTATGATAAAATGTATACAGTAAAACCCTATTCAAGGAGTGCACAAATTCCGAATATTAATATAGAGTGGCCGAGAACAGTTATGTATGAGATCGGGTTTGAACAGAGTATTGGACAGCATATACTTCTTCATTTTCTGGGTTACTATAAAGATGTTGCCAATCAAATTACTCAACAGGATATAGTTGCTATTGATGCTGAAAACCAGGTATCAACCTGGGCGAACAACAGTTACGAAGATATCAGGGGTTTGGAGTTAAAACTTGAAAAACGGACCGGAAAATGGTGGTATGGCTGGATGTCTTTAGAATATATGGCTCGAAGTGAAGGATTTACTGGATTAAGGTATATTTATGAAAACCGGCAAAAAGCTGATGAAGAAGCAGCAACCACAAATAAGATCAAAAATACTCCGGTTCCCTCTTTAACTGCAAATCTTACTTTCAGAACTCCAAAGGATTTTGGTCCTTCATTATTAGGAATGAAACTGTTAGCAAACTGGCGATTAAATATACTTCAAGAATGGTCAGATGGAGGAGAACAGTTATTAAATCCTGATGCTCTGTTGAGTGAACGTCATTATGTGGAATCCATAGACTGGTGGAACACTGATATACTTCTGGAAAAACGGTTCCATTTTGACAGATTAAGATTAGGCTTTTTCATGCAGATAAGAAATCTCTTTAATTACAGAGGTTATCCATCACCACTTTATTGGAATAAATATATTGATTCGCTTCATTTTCCTCATGAAACCGGGGAACAGAAAGGAAATGATAAAATAGGAGAATGGGATAAAGATTATATTGAACTAGGCTGGAACGAGTGGCAGCATTTTGTTAATCCCAGGGATATCTATTTTGGATTAAGGGTACAATTCTAATTTTTGTTTTGAATTATTAAGGAGGTAATATTCTATGTATACATTATTAAAAAAAGGTGTTATCCCTATCATTTTATGTCTCCTGGTTATTTTTATGTTTTTGGGGGAAGTGTCTTTATTTGCGCAATCCCGAACTCATGATCTGGGAGATTATATGTTGCGGATAGATGCCAATGATCAATTAAATACAAATGACGATGATCCTACCGGTGAATGGCCTCAGGATTATTATCGATACGGTACTATAGTATTCTATAATTCAGGTCATGTAATCGGAAGCTGGATTGATTCAGCAGGTGTAAAACATGCTAAAGAAACTACACTTTATCCGGTAAGTTATAATGAAACCGAACCCTATGGTATCAAAGAATACAGAAAATATGAGCCCCCTTTAGTATGGGTTTATTCAGAAGGGAAAACAATTCGTTCTTCCCGAACGTTTAACGGCATTGTTGATCCCACAATTCCTTCAGATGTAATGATAGAACTCCGGTACAAATCTTATCCGGGATTTGATGTTTTAAAGCGTTCCTATTCTTACTCTAATCCCAATCATGATGATTATGTTATTCACTATTGTCGGTATAAAGTAACTTTTGATTGGGATCAGGATGATGAGGTTGATACAGATCCAAATCAGACATTGAAGGATGTTTATTTTATAACCGGATATAGTTTTCAAACTGCAGAAGGTACCTATATCACTTACAGCCGCTGGTATGAAGAAGCAAAAGATGACTGGGCTACCTATGAGACCTATCCATCACTGTTAAGTCAGGATGGCAGGGATCTGCAAATTTCATATTGTTGGGACGGAGATCATCCAGATATAACTGAGTTTGAATCAGGTGGCCCAGAATTTGATGACACTGGTGATCCGCGCTTTGCGACTGGTTCCGGAGGTGCAACTTCACTTCCTTCAGGTGAGTTTATTTCCACAGCTTATGCTGGTTTTGCTGCTCTCCATGTTGATACTTCCCCAACTGATCATACAGATAATGTAAATCAGCCCACCTCAATAATAGCGAATATGAATATCTACAATGTATGGGATACTGATTTTCCAGGATTCTCTACAGTCTGGGATTGGGCAGCGTCCGGTAGCAAACAAACAGTAGAAGATCAGGCGGGATGGCCGGATGATCCCACGTCTCAGGAAGCCGAGTTTCCGTTTCAGGCTTTTGGACCTTATGATCTGCAGGAAGGTGATTCTGTAGTTATTGTCTATGCTGTAGGAGCCAATGGTATTTCCAGAGCTATGGCAGTTGAAAAAGGTTTGGAATGGCGTGACTGGTACAGAGGTGTGGATGGTGCAACTTTTGATGATGATCAGAAAAATACGCTTATTGCGACAGGCAAAGATTCTCTGTTTGAGTCTATGGATCGAGCTTTATGGGCCTGGCATCAAAATCTGGACATACCAGATCCACTCCCTGCACCGGATTTAACAGTTACTTCAGGACCAAACAGGATTGAACTTTCCTGGGAAGATTTATCAGGGCTTGGAGATCCGGATACGGGCGTACCAGATCTTGATCATTACAGAATCTACAGAAAACGCGGAGAATTTTTATGTGATAAATACAATGAACTTCGGGAAGATGGTGAGCATTTAACCTGGGAATTAATTACAACTGTACCAAAAAATTCAACCAGTTATACTGATACGGATGTAGTCCGGGGACAGCCCTATCATTATGCAGTCACAGCTGTTGATGACGGGAGTCAAAATACTACAGGTTTAATACCCGGACAAAAACTTGAAAGCTCTAAATATGCTAATCGGTCCGAAGTGCCTGCCTATGCATTTGAACCAGGACGCAGTGATGCTTCACAGGTTCGTATAGTACCTAATCCATATATTACCAGAGCTAATGAGTTTAATTTTTCCGGAAATGATGATCGGCTTCTATTTGTAAATTTACCCCCGTATTGTGTTTTGCGTATTTATACAGTTACAGGCGATTTAATAAAAACTATTCATCATGAAAGCGGAAGTGCAGATGAGAGCTGGGACCAGGTTACTGAAACGAATCAGATTATTGCCAGCGGAGTTTATATTTTACAGGTTGATGATGCAAAGGATATTAACCATGAACCTGTAGAAGGAGCTATAGAAAAGTTTGTAATTGTCCGTTAATATTAAATTATGGTAATAATAAACAGATAAAACCGAAACGAATTGTTGAGGGAGGATAAAATGAAAAAAATAAAATATATCATCCCAATGCTTGTAGTGGCCTTATTAATGGCTCCTATGGTGTACGGGGATGGTGTGAAAAAGATCGCCCAAACTGGTATGAAATGGTTGTCAATTCCCATTGGAGCCCGTGCCAGTGCCATGGGCAGTGCATTCACAGCCCTTGGCGGAGATCCAAGTGTTTTGTTTTGGAATCCGGGAGCACTGGGAATGATTGAAGGTAAATCAGTATTCTTAAGTCAAACTCGATGGATTGCAGATATTCAAGTAAACGGCGGAGCAGTTTCTTACAATACAGGTAATTATGGAGTTATAGGTTTTAGTATAGCTGCTGTTCAATGGGGTGATCTACATGGTACACGCAGAGCTTCTACTTCATCAGGCTATGTAGAAACAGGTACTTTTTCGCCCACGAACTGGGCTGCAGGGGTAGCATATGCTCTTAAGGTAAGTGAACAATTTTCCTTTGGAGGGCATCTTAAATATGCTCATGAAAATCTCGGCTCCACCCTGGAAGGTACTATGGATAATCCCAGAGAATATACTGCTGAGATGAATATAGTAGTATTTGATTTTGGAACTCTTTATTATACTGGGTTCAAGGATCTGAGAATCGGAATGACATTACAGAATTTTTCTCAGGAAAAAGCATATCGGGCAGAATCCTATCCTCTTCCGCTGACTTTTAAATTTGGTATGGCTATGGATATAATGTCTTTAATGCAGGAGAGTGATAAACATAAATTAACCCTGAGTGTTGATGCAATGCATCCTAGAGATTTTACTGAAAGACTGTATTTTGGAGGTGAATATAATTTCCGAGATATATTATTCCTCCGAGGCGGATATAAGACAAACCATGATGAACAAAATATTTCCTTTGGAGGCGGTTTGAAATTGGACATACAAAATATGAAAGTTGGATTAAATTATTCCATGTTGAATTTTAGTAATTTTGATTCTGTTCATATGTTTTCGTTCGATTTCGAGTTTTAATGATTGAAGGTATTTATTAATCCTTCTAACTAAAACAAGGAAATTTATCTGATTGGAGGTATAAGCAATGAAAAAAATATATTTAAATGTTACCCTGGGGCTGCTTTTCTTGATTGGAATAGTGTTTATTGCGTGTGAAGCACCAGATCAGCCTACCTATGATAAGGATAATACGGATCCGAACCCTACAGGTAAACCTGCACCCACTCTTAATTCCATAACACCTCAGGAAGGTTATTTAAAGCAGATAGTAACCATAGAGGGAAGTGGATTCAATACTGTTCCTGAATATAATTTTATTGCCTTTGGTAAAAAAGAAGCCGAAGTAATAACTGCTACTGAAACACAGTTAGAGGTGGAAGCACCAAATATTGCAGATGAAACAGTTGAGGTAAAAGCTGCTGTAAAGGGTTCCGAGTTCTGGAGCAATACACTTGAATTTACTTTCAAGAGTGTATTGGCTGTAATTACAGATGAAGTAAACTGGCCCAAGGGCGTAGACGTCGATGATGAAGGGAACGTATATGTCGGTTCTGCGACAGACGAGGTCATCTACATGTTCGCGCCTGACGGGACCCGGTCAGTGTTTGCCGAGGTCGCACCCAACGGGGCCATAGGATGGGGGCCCGAAGGGTACCTGTACGTTTGCCAGCAGGAGGGAGGAAAGATCGTGCGCATCTCCCCCGACGGCGGCACTGTTGAAGATGTGGTGGAGGTCGAATCCCCCATTGATTTCGACTGGGGGGAGGATGGCACCATGTACATTGTCTCTAATTGGTCTGGGTTAAAAATGTATGACGGCAGTGCAGTGACCCATCTCATTGATATCGACAACGGGAAAAGCTGCCGGGTGTACGGCGATGCAGTGTACGTGACCAATATCTGGGACGGCCAGATTCTGAAAATTCCCATAACAGACGGAGGAGTAGGTTCGGCTGAGATAGTGTATGAAGGAAGTTCACCGGTTGGGCTTGAAATTGATGCAGAAGGAACACTTTACTTTTCAGAAGCCTGGGAGAAAACTCTGTATACTCTGGCCCAGGATGGATACAGTGAATCTCTTTTTGAGGGACAGCTCATGACACCCATGAGATATTTTACATTCCATAATAAAAAACTTTACATAGTGTATCCCGGATGGGCGGATGTTGGTAAAGTAATGAGTATATATATTGGAGTTGAACAAGCACCTAACCATGGATTAGAATAATAATTAATTGAAGAGGATTAAAATCAGGAGAGTAAAAAAACCACAGAGTTCACAGATAAAATAACGTATAATAACAAAAAATATTTGTATTACGTTTCCTCATTTATGTTTTTTGTATGTTATGTGGATTCTGTGGTTGTTTTTTCTTCCTCTGTAATTATTATGATTGTATGAAAGGAGAGAAAATGTATACAATAAGATTGAATATATTAATAATAATTATTATTTCTCTTTGTTGTATTACCAATTTCACCATAGCTCAGCAAAAAGGCGGAAGATGGCAATTTGAGAATAATGGAGATGATACTGCCGGATGGGATCAAATCAATGATACTGGTCAGCTTCAGGGAGAAGCTGCGTTCCAGACTGTGGAACCATTACAGGAAGGTTCTGCTTATTTAATGCTGGATTCTTCTCAGGTTCATGATTATGTCAAAGTTGAGGACAGTGATGATCTTGATTTTGAAGATGAAAATATTGCAATTTCCCTCTGGATGTATCCTCTGAAAGCAGGAGATGATGTGCATTATATACTTAATAAGGGAGATCAGTATACAGAACCGAAAACAACTAACTATGCTCTGCGTATTTCAAAAAATGAAACTATTGAATTTCTTATCCGCGATGATCAGAATAAAGCCCAAAAAGTAAGCTCACGTTTTACTGTTACTGTTGATCAATGGAATTTTGTTGGTGTATATTACAATTATACCGAAGGAATGGTTTATTTCTGGAATCAGCCAGAGTCTGCTGCTGTTGATACAGTAAGTTTTGAGCAGGATTATTTTTCCAATGATGCTCCTTTAGCAATTGGGTCCTGGTTTAGAAGTGATACATCTAATCCCTCTATAAAAGATTTTGAGGGAAGAATTGATGATGTCCGCATCGGGACAGATGTATCGCATATATTTGATGACATCAGTTCAGTTGACAGTAAGGATAGTTCTCCTGAAGAGATAGAATTTCGGGTATACCAATGTGCTCCGAATCCTTGTAACGGGTATATAATTATTCCGTTTTCAATTGCAAATGCAGGAAGAGTAAATTTAACAGTTTATAATGTTATTGGTCAGGTCAAAAAAACCATTGAATCGAAAAATTTTTCTTCCGGGAGACATTCATTTGTTCTTAATGTAACCAGATTTTCAAGCGGTATATATTTTTATCGTATAAAATATTTTGAACATTCAGAAATCAGAAAATTCATAATTATGAAATAATTCTATATGTTGTTTATTAGCCTATTTATTCTTTTTTTTCTGTCAGGGTTTACCGGATTACTGTATGAAGTTGTCTGGACCCGTATTTTTGGACTTATATTTGGTAATACAACCTTAGCAGTAAGTACTGTATTGTCAGCTTATATGCTTGGTCTTGCTCTCGGCAGTATTATTATTGGAAAATATGCAGATAAATATCCACGTCCCCTGAGACTGTATGCTGGTCTTGAGTTAGGAGTGGGGGTTACTGCTGTGATTATAATGTTGATCCGTCCTGTTTTACCATCACTGTTTGCTGTATTTTTTAATCTTCTGCGTCCCAGCAGCCCGATTCTTTATATAATTCAGTTTATTATTTGTTTTTTTATCATGCTTCCTGCGACTTTTATGATGGGCGGAACCTTGCCTGCACTGAGTAAGAAAATAATCCGGGAAGAGTCGACCCTGGGTATTAATACAGGAAGACTTTATAGTATCAACACTTTCGGGGCTATGCTGGGGACTCTGGTTACCGGATTTATATTAATTCCTTATATAGGGGTTACTCAGAGTATAATACTTGCAGTTGGAATTAATGTTATCATTTCTGTTTCAGCTTATCTGCTGTCAATCCCGGCAAAGAAAATCTCAACCACAGTTGAGAACATAAAACAGACACGGCTTATCACTTCATCTGCAGCTCCGAAGTTTTTACTGCTGATTGCGGTGGTTGCTGCTTCCGGTTTTGCCGCTCTTTCCTATGAAATATTATGGAGCAGAATACTTGTATTTGTGCTTACAAATTCAGTATATGCTTTTTCTATAATGCTCACAACATTTTTAGCTGGTATCGCTCTCGGATCTGCTGTCGGAGGACAAATAGCAGACAACATTAAGAATCCCATTAAAACTGCTGGAGTAATTGAATTGGGGATTGGGTTGGGAGCACTATTAGCAGGATTTACACTGATACACCTTTCAGAGATTCATTACTCATTTTTTACGCCCGGCCCTAATTCTTCCTGGTGGATATTGAATTTTGTCAGGTTTGCGGAAGCTTTTCTCATTATGTTCGTTCCCACATTTTTTATGGGCATGCTGTTTCCGGTTGCTGCAAAAATTATTGTACCCAGTGTTAAAAAAGTCGGTTCAGGGATCGGTACTGTTTACTTTTACAATACACTGGGCGGTGTTTTTGGTTCTTTTTTAACTGGTTTTGTGTTTATCGAACTCATAGGAACATCAGCAGTAATGCTGGGCATGGTTACTCTTAATATAATTTTGGGCAGCCTGCTCTTATTGTGGCCGGTATTACAGGGATATTCAGTTAGAAGATTTGCTTTTTTCTCGTCTGCAGTGCTGTTACTGGCTGGTGTAATTATCCTCACACCTTCCCGTCTTTTTACTAATGCTTTCAGTCATGTTGAGAGCCGGGAATATCCTCTTATAGATTATGAGGAGGGTATTGAAGGTACAGTTACTGTTCATGAAAAAAAAGAAGCCGGGGAAGAGATTAAACGCATCGATATCGATGGATTGAATGTGGCTGGTACAAGTTTTATGCTGCGTACTTTGCAGACTCTGCAGGGACATTTGCCTGCTATGATGCATTCTGAACCGAAAGATGTACTCCAGATTGGGTTTGGGACTGGACAGACCAGCTATTCTGCTCTGCTACATCCTCTGAAGAGCTATGAGTTAATAGAAATATCAGCTGATGTGTTGAATATGGCTAAAAAGCACTTCGGTTATCTTAATCATAATATATTGGACAATCCTGACATGTCAGTATATATTTTAGATGGAAGAAATTATGTTCAATATACTGATAAGTCCTACGATATTATTATGAACGATGCTAATTATGCAGTTGCTACTCCCAGTGCAAATTTATTTACCTGTGAACATTTCAGTTTATGTAAAAATAAGTTAAATCCAGGAGGTATAGTTTCCACCTGGATGACTATTGATTTAGATCCGGAAGATTTTGCCATTGTACTTAGAACATTTCATTCTGTATTTCCGTATTGTATTCTCTGGATGGCTCCGAATTGCATTAATAAACAGATTGTACTTATGGGATCTGAGAAACCTTTTAAGTTTAATATAGAAAAAATTAGTCAGAGATTTGATAATTCCTCAATAAAAGAAGATTTAGCAGCTGTTAATATTAAAAATTGGCTTGATCTGGCAGGCTGTATTCTGCTGGATGAAAAAGGTATAGAATCGATTGCAGGAAGCGCAGAAATAAACAGTGATGATAATCCTGTACTTGAGTTTTCCTCTCATGCTATTCGTTCACGAGATTATTGTTCGTATCGGAATTTAGGTAAAATCATCTATCGTCGACCGGATATATCCCAATTCCTAACCGGATTTCCGAAAAAGGAAGCAAAAAGGCAGAAAATTAAAAAAAGAATAGATAAGTATTATGCAGCCTCCCGTTTGCTTTTGGAAGGAATTTTAGCAGCATACCAGGGCAGAACTTCAAAATCTTTAAAAATAATAATGACTGCTTCCAAAACGATTCCTGAAAGTAACATTGGATCATATTTTTTTAAAAAGACAGATATGATAGGCAGAGAAATAGAAAAAAATCTTGTGTATGAAAACAAAAATGCTGTGATTCAGTATGCCCGGTATTTACTTGGATTAGAAAAATACAAGGCTGCAATGCATTATCTTAACAATTTAAAAGAGAATTCGATCAATAACTATATAATTCAGTTTGAATTAGCTCGATGTTATATTGGGCTTAACAAGGCAGATTCAGCTAAAATGATGATAAATAAATCAATACAATATAAAACAGATTTTGCTGGCAGCTGGTATTTGCTGGGTGAATTACAAAGGAAGGGTAGGAAATACAATAAAGCTGTCGTTGCTTATAATAAGGCTCTTGATTATGATCCCAGGATGTACGAGGCTTTGAATGGAAGGGGAACAGCATACAAAATTCAACAAAATCATAAAAAAGCATTATCTGATTTTAAAAAATCCATTTCAATAATGGAGTATCAACCAACAATTACTGCTGATATGGCAGATTGTTTATTAGCTTTGGGAAATATTAAACATTCTATAAAATATTATAGTAAAGCATTGAGCATGGAGCCGGGCAATCCCAGGATATTATTTAAATTAGGCAACGCATTTTATTTAGAAAAAAATTTTGTGGAAAGTGAAAAATATTTTTTAGAAGCTCTGCGTCTAGATTCTTTGAATGCTGAAATTTTTTATAATCTGGGTAACAGTTTTGTGATGCAGGAAAATTTTCAACAGGCAGTAAAAGCCTTTGAACGGGCACTTTCCATTGATAAAAACAATCCGGACTATTTCAATAATCTTGCACTGAGTTATAGAGAATTGGGTGATATTGATAAGGCGCTTAAAATTCTTCATAATGGTCTGCAAGGACATCCGAATGCAAAACAACTGAGAGAAAATTATAAAAAATTAAAAATGTGAACAGGAGGATAGAATGAAATTAATATCTCGTCTTATACAATTTATAGTGATTATTTTTTTTATAATTAGTTGTTCCACAACGCATTCTGTTTTTGTTCCCCAAAAACCGCTGCCTGACAAGTCAATTGTTGTAGGGGCTGTACTAGTTGAAAATACCGGTATTGATGATTTATATGAATCAAAGAGAAAAAATATTAATGTAATCATTGTGGGAAAGTCTACAAAAGAGGGAGAGACTAAAACAAAGGGATATCGTTTAAAAACAGATAAAAATGGATACTTTTCGATACAGAATGTAGATCCAGTCTCCTATGTTTTGAAGGGAATTGAAGTGGACGTAGGATATGCAGACAGGAGAATGATAACATCTCGCTGGGAAGGGAAAAGACAAATATTTATTAATGAGGGTGTGATGGTGGATTTTAATGTGCGTCACTGGCCAGAGGAAACAGATGAAAAAGTTATAAATATGGGTATCCATTATTTTAAACTGGATAATGCAGGAAGAATATTCCATAATAAGTATACTCAATTAAAAAATACACAGCTGTTTCTTGAAGAGAGATATACTATGCCAAAGCCGCCAGTATATTTTAAACAGAAATATCCAAACTCAGAATGGTTTGATTAAACAAAAAAAGTTTTAAAAATTGAATTTTTTTAAAAATGTTTTTAAATGTTTCAATTGTTAATATATATAGAATTTTTTTATACTACCTTTTTTGGAGAAGGAGGAATTTATAATGCATCAAAAAATAAGAAAATCAGTAAAAATTATTTTAATCATCAGTATTTTTTCATTATTTACAACCTGCGCAACAAAACATGAGATTGTCTTACAGATAAAACATGAAGGTATACAGATTGATTTTGATAATAATTTATTCAGCAGGATAGTAACAACAGATGATCAGGGTACGGTGCTTGGTGATTTTACTGCTTCGGAAACTATTACAGTTGAAGGGGAGAAAATAAAGAAATTTACTTTTACAGAACATATAGTAGAGTCTTTTGCAGATGTAATAGGCAAAGGGAAGAAACATATTATTATTGGCAGTAATTCACAGTTAAAAAAGGAAGTTATAATTACTCTTTACAATAATTTTCCCTCTATGGCATTATTTCAGGTAAGATACACTAATAAGTGGAATCAGGGACTGAAAATAAATTCCTGGACCAATAATCACTATATGATCCGATCAGATAAACCAGCAGGTAAAAAGCCGGTTTTCTGGTCTTACCAAAGCGGTTCCTATGAATCCCGTCCGGATTGGGTTTTACCCCTAAATAAAGGGTTCGAACAGGAGAATTATTTGGGAATGAATGCCACTGATTACGGCGGTGGAACACCGGTAAGTGATGTATGGAGAAAAGATATAGGCCTTGGAGTGGGTCATGTTGAAAAAGAACCGAAGTTAGTATCACTTCCGGTCGAAATGCCCCATAAGAATCGTGCAGAAATTGCTGTGTCTTTTAAGGTTAATGAAACGTTATCACCTGGAATGAGCTTAAACACTTTGCAGACATTTGTTGCTGTGCATACCGGTGATTATTACAACACCCTGACAGAATATCGGAGAATGATGGTGAAAAAAGGGATTACTTTTTTACAACCGCCTGAAACTGCTTATGAGCCTATCTGGTGTGCATGGGGATTCAGAAGGGATTTTACCATCAAACAGATATATAATGCTCTTCCAAAAGCGGCTGATATAGGATATGAATGGGCTGTTTTGGATGACGGATGGCAGACAGCTGAAGGAGACTGGTATTTAGTGCAAGATAAATTTCCCCGCGGAGATGCTGACATGAAGGCCTTGGTTGACAAGATCCATTCCTACGGAATGAAAGCAAAATTATGGTGGGCTCCGCTGGCAGTGGATCCTGGCACTGATCTAATTAAAAATCATCCGGAATATCTGCTTCTTAATGAAGACAGTTCAAAACGGAAAATCAGCTGGTGGAATGCCTATTATCTATGCCCTGGTTATTCTGAAGTTCAGCAGTACACAGAGAAATTGGTAAAAAAGATAATGGATGAATGGGGATATGACGGATTGAAGATTGACGGTCAGCATCTTAATCTTGCACCACGATGTTACAATCCTGCTCATAATCATAAGCGTGCTGAAGAATCAGTTGAAGCAACTCCTGATTTCTTTGAAATGATTTATAAAACAGCACTTTCAATAAATCCTGAGGCAGTAGTAGAAATATGCCCCTGCGGCACTGCTTATAATTTTCATACTATGCCCTATATGAATCAGCCTGTAGCGTCTGATCCCACAAGTTCATGGCAAATCCGGTTAAAGGGGAAAACCTTTAAAGCTTTAATGGGGCCGCAGACTGCTTACTATGGCGATCATGTTGAGCTCAGTGACGGCGGAAATGATTTTGCTTCCACAGTGGGAATAGGAGGAGTAGTCGGAACTAAATTTACCTGGCCAGCAGGTTCGGAAGAAAATTCCAGATGTGACCTGACTGCTGAACGTGAAAAAAAGTGGAGGAAATGGCTAAACTTATATGAAGATAAAATGTTACCACAAGGAATGTATCTTGGACATCTTTATGATATTGGGTTTGACAAGCCGGAAGCGCACGCCATTAAAAAAGATGGTATTATGTATTATGCCTTTTATGCAGATTCTTATGACGGAGAAATTCAACTGAGAGGTCTGAAACCGGGAATTGTCTATTCAGTAAATGATTATGTAAATCAGAAAAATTTTGGAAAAGTAAAGAATTCTTCTTCAGTTATTGATGTCTCCTTTGAACAGTATTTGCTTTTGGAAGCAGTACCTCAATAGACTCAGCGAACAATATTAGGAAAGAGTATTAAATTATGCATTTAAACAGAAGAGATTTTCTCAATCTTGCTGCTGGTGTGACAGCCGCAGGAATAGCGGGTAAGTCTTTATATGGATTTGTGCCTGCACACAACTGGGAAAAATATGATTTTGGAGGTGGGCCGGAAGTTAAAGACCGGTTGAATCAGGGACCTTTTCCTGTATATCCTCCGGAAGAAGTTGTCCCAGGCAGTCATGTTGTTATGGCAACAACTCCTTCCCGAAGAGTGTTACATAATTATGGTATGGGACTGGTCACTTATGTCTGTGATGAAGCAGGCCCTCCGCAAAAAAAAGGAGTAAGAGTAGAAAAGCTTATAGAAGAATTAGCTGCTATGGATATAACCCAAAAGTTGTATATCAGACTGGACTGGAAAGACATACAGACAAAGCCGGGAGATTTGAATTTCTGCCGGCATTGGAAGGCAGTATTCAAATCAGCTCAGAAATACAATAAAAGTATTGGATTTCGTATTCAGCTTATGAATCCGGTTATTCCCGGACATGCAGTTCCTGATTTTGTGGCTGAGAAGGTGGATTTTGTCAAACTGGGAAAAACCAAAAGAATTGGATATCCAAACAAAACCCATTATGCTCCCAGATATGATGACCCTTATTTTCTGGATGCCTTTAAAGATCTGGATAACATGCTGGCAGATTTATATAATGATAATTCTCTGGTAGAGTATGTTGATACCTGTATGTACGGATTCTGGGGAGAAGGTCATACCTGGCCCTTTCAGGGAAATCCATTTCCTGATTATGTTACTGCTGAAAAAACTTTTATTACCATGTTTCAGTATCAGGCACAGAATTGGACCAAAACACCTTTGGTAACGAATACTCAGCCGGATTACAGCCGGGTAGGGAATTCTGAGATTTTAGACCGGACCATACGAAGTAATAACTGGCTCCGCACTGACACTATCTACATTGAGAACAGACAGATTGAAGCCTTGAGCAATCGTCCTGCCTGGACAGCTGCTGTTATTGAAAAAAGTATGTCAGACGGGACTAAAGACAGTCTTGATCTGGTTAATGGTGTTCCAGACACTGATCGGGTTATATCTCACGTTATGGATGTTGCAGCCAATTACTATTCGTTATGGAATTGGCACAGAATCAGAGCTGACCGCATCCTAAATTACTATAAACAATTTCCGGATATGATTGATCTTCTGTCCAGGAAGATCGGATATCGGGTACGTCCTTCGTTTTTATGGAAGTTTGATAAATCAGGACATCAGGGACTGGTATTCGGTATGGTTAATGATGGAATTGCTCCGGTGCCCGGAATACTGCGTCTTACTGTATATAAAGATGATAATAATGTCCTGGCAAGCGGATGTCTTGATCCGGGATATCCAAAACCCCGGGGAGTTCGGCAGGCTCAGATAATATTGCCCAAGGGGATTGACTGGAAAGGAGTAAAGGTAAAGGCTGAGATTGAGGTAAAGAATAAACTGTATCCTGTAGAGTGGTCCTGTCGGGAAAATATCAATAAAGACGGTTCTCTTACATTATCTCCTGTAATCTAATTTAGCAGTTTCTGTACTTTACACAGATCAATCTATTCAGGCAGAAAAATAACGATTTAATGTTATTAAAGGAGAATACTATGCATTCATTAAAATTTTTTCAGATAATGACAGTAGTATTATTGTTAGCTTTTATTACTAGCTGCAATGTGGGTTCTCAAAAAGATTATGAACAGAACTGGACCCATTTTATTCGTACTGCCGGTCATGGTGCCAATATGGATCATATTGATGAGGTTTTTGAGCGGGTTAAAGAAACACATGTTTACGGGATTGAAATCGATAACAGTCTTACCGGATATTATGAGAGTTTTCTTGATCCGGAAGAAAAATTAGAAACGATTAAGGCCTATGTTGACAGAGCTCATGAAAAAGGGAATAAGATATATGTCTATACAGAAGGACTTGAAATCATCACCTCCAATGCTGATGAAAGGGAACATACATTTTTCAAAGATCATCCGGACTGGGTCCAGAGAGATATACAGGGAAATCCGGCTGTTTTTGGGCATGAAGCTGCATTCTGGATTTCAGAAGGTGATGAGGATTCTTGGATCTCACCGTATGCTCAGGAATGGCGTGATATCTATATGAAGCGAATGCGTCAGATCGCAGAAACAGGTATTGACGGGGTCTATATTGATATCCCTTACTGGATGACTCATTTCAGAGGCTGGTGGGATACCTGGGCAAGTTTTGACAATTATACTGTAGGAGAATTTCAGAAAAAGACAGGAATAAATCCCAGAACAGATATAAAGATGGGTAATTTTAATGATCCGAATTTTATCAAATGGGTGGATTTTCGTATAGAGTCGCTGACTGATTTTATGCAGGATGTTAATGACAATGTAAAATCAATAAATCCTGAATGTATGTGTATAGCAGAGATTTATCCTGGTATTGACGAATCTGCTGTCAGGGTCGGAGCTGATGTCTATGATATGTATCCCGCAGTAGATGTTATTGCTCATGAATTCAGCGGCGGTGGCGGTAATGCAGCACGTAAAAAACCTCTTGATTGGTTTTCTTATATGACTGGTATGTATACTTTCCGTGCTTTTGCTGAACATAAAGCTTCCTGGATGCTGAGTTATTCCTGGGATGGGGAAAAAGAAGTAGACCCGAAAGAAGCCATGAAAAATTTATTTGTTGCACAGCTGATGGCAGGCACCAATTGCTGGGATGCCAGAGGACATGTCATGTCAGGTTCAAATGATTATTCTACCAGGAAGGAAGTATATGACTGGATAGCTGAACATGATAAGAAATTTTATCTCCCGCGTAAGCCCAATCAGCCGATAGGCATTTATTTTTCTCCCAAAACCCGGAACTATTTTGTTGATGAATTTATATCATCCTATAAAGGCTGGATGTATATACTGCTTCAGTCACATCTTGAATTTCAGATTATCACTCCCCGTACTCTGGATGAGTTTAAAGGAGAAATACTGATTTTACCGGATGTGAAATGCGTCTGTGAAGAAGAAGTGACACAGTTGAAGCGAATGGTAAAATCCGGTATGTCACTGATAATCACTGATGAGACAGGGGCATATGATTATTCCCGTCAGAAACGGAAAAATAATCCTGTTCGGGAAATGATTGGAATTGATAAAAAGATTAAACAGACAGTGAATACTGATAACGCATCTTCACTTTTTTATCCTCAGTGTCCGGGTAAAAAATATAATATGCTGCTTAATAATGAATTTAATAAATTTGCCCAGAAAGGCATCTGCAGAGGAAGCGATTTCAATGAATATCGTCAGTCTCTGGTGCAGGAAATCAAAACAGAATTGCAGTACAGACCGTCAATTGAGATTACTGCATCTCCTTTTATTTCAACCCACATTACTGAGGTAGATGATAAACTGCATATTTTTATGGTAAATTTCAAAGGACTTCAGGGAAGAGAAAGTGCTGTACAAATACCTGAAACAGATATTGAGATAGCATTACAAACAGATTCAGATAAGATGGTATATTTACTCCCCTATTTGGGAGAATCTCAGATAGTAAATACTTTTTATAAAAACGGGAAACTTACATGTTCGCTACCGTCTGTTAATAAAGGTGCTGTGGTCTGGCTTGAATAGATGATTGGAGGAGTATATGAAAAAAATAACCAGTATTTTTTTGATATGTATTTTTATTGTAACATTTGATAGTTACTCTGCAGAGGTTTCATTTAAGAATCCGCGTATTGGGATCGTGATAAGCAAAACAAGCTTCAGGCAGCGCTGGGGAGTTACCCAAATGTCTGCTCATGGATGGGCAGCAGTAGCTCATCTTGCCGGTATTCCCTATGACTGCCTGTTTTTGTCTGATATAGCAAGAGCAAAAGACTTGTCATCATATGATGCTTTGATATTTGGGCAATGTACGTATGTAGAACAGTCAGTATATTCCGATTTGCTTAAATCAATAAAACAGTATACTGATAAAGGTGGCAACATAATAATAGATGGTCCTTTTGCTGTGAGTGATGAAGATACAGAAGATAGAGATCATGCTGCATTGGATAAAATACTCGGAATTAATTATAGAGGGTTTCATGGCAATTCAGAATATCGGGTCAGAACAGCAGATAATTTGCACTATATTACAAAAAATTTTGAAAAAGGGGAATATATTACTCAACATCTGGTGAATGGGCTCAATATACTTGAGGCTGCTGATGGTGGTAATGTATTACTTACAACAACAAATGAAAGCCATTCATATCCCTTTTTATCTGCCTTGAAAAAATCCATTAATCGTGTAGTTCTAGTGAGTGATTTCAGTACCTGGGCAGGAGCAGCTTCCTTTTTTCGCAATGTAAAGCCGAAGGTGTTTTATAAAAATATGTTGTTCGATATCATGATCCGTACATTACATTGGACAGTTTATGGTGATATCAAAAAGCCGTTTCCAGTACCGCAAATAAGTAATGCTAATGTGACCGCTATTATTAGGCTTGATGCAGATGCAAGCGGTAATCTTGATGCGCAGATCAAAACAATAAACTATCTTATTGATATTGCCAGAGAAAGCGGGGTTGTACCATTATACGGTATTGTTTCCAGCTCAGCAACCAAAGCCGGATGGCAGGATCTGGCCCCGGTCTGTAAAAAAATTGAAAATATAGGGGGGCAAATTGGAACACACAGCAAGTATCATCATATTGACAGAAAAATGAATGAAAAACGATGGTCCGAAGAGCTTGATGAATCCAAACAGGAAATAGAATTTTATATGGCTGATTTTGGATATTCTGTTGGAGATGTAGATCATTTTATCAATCCCGGAAATACAATCCATATGGATGATTATGATCAAATAGCAAAAAGATTTACATTTTATATGACACACGGCTTTGAACAGGATATGCCATTGGGATTCGGTAATCTTACCTGGTTTACCGGGTCATATAAAAATTTAGTGGTTTTAGAGGATACACCATCACCGGATTATCAATGGTTCTATGATCCTTCCTGGAGCTATACTACCCAACAGATTACTGCCTATGAAGAAGCAATTTTTGACCATATGTATAATAATATTGGACGGGGTGTAATTTTTAATGAAATGTGGCATGATTATTCTATTACTACCCAGCCCCAGAGAGGAAAAGAGCGTATTGTTAATGATAATAACAGGCCGTTTTATGATGCTATGAAGGCAAAGTTTGCTACACATAATATTTACTGTCCGGATCCGGTTGATCTGGGACATAAACTCCGTGCTATGGCTCAGTGGAATTATAAATGGACAGCCGGAGAGAATAAAATTGAGATTGTACTTGATCTTTCTCAGGTATTGTTGGATACAATCCCTTACTATACCGGAGGAATGGGATTGAGCATTGAGAATACAAACAAAAAAATAAGTGAAGTTCACATTAACGGCAAAGAACACCCTGCATTTACAGATGATCTTATTATACTGCCCAATTTAATGAAAGATAAAAATACTATTTCTGTCCGACTTGCTGATAATCCGTGTGCAACTCCCCGTTTAACATATGTCTCGAAAAGAATGCCGAAAATAGAGAAAAAGGATGACAGTATAATAACTGAAGTGATAACAAAAAGTAAAGCCAGGATTGCATTCTATAGTGAGGATCCTGCAGTGCTTATCAATGCTGATTATCAGGAATGGAACAGAAAGGGTGCTAATATTGTACGGGGATATGTTGAATCAGACAGATGTTTGGAATTAAGAGCCATGAGCAAAAAAAAGTGGATTCTCAATAATACTAATGTAACCATTCTTGATCTAAAAGAAAAAACATCTTCTGTTGAGCTGACTATTGCAGCAACAGATAAGCCAGCTACACTATATTTTACCTGTGTTCGCAATCCCACACTCATCAAGCTTAATGAACAAAAAATAAAAACTGTAAAGAGATATAATAACTACAACTATCAGATAAACATACCAACGTTTACTGATAAAGCAACTCTTTTGATCAGGTATTGAGTATTTTATAATTGAGTTTTAAGAAAGGAGCCAAGGATGAAACAGTATCGACTATATTTGGTATTATTATTTGCTTTGTTGTTGATTATAGGTTGTGCTAAAAAAGAATCCATATCCTGGTTTTCATCCGGAACAGAGGGAATAATAGCATCCGGAAATGAACAGGCAACCAGGGCAGGAATAAGGATTTTAAAACAGGGAGGCAATGCGGCTGATGCTTCAGTGGCAACTCTGTTGGCATTAAGTATAAAGACTGTGGGTGCCTTCTGTATTGGTGGGGAAGTACCGTTTATGTATTATGATACAGAAACCGGAAAAGTAACAGTTTTGAACGGACAGGGCGGTGCACCTCTGGACAAAAAAGCAATTGAATGGTATTATGAGAACGGCATACCCGGAGGAGATATTAAGTCTGCAGCAGTTCCTGCTGTTGTGGATCTGTGTGTTACAGCTTTGCAGAAGTTTGGCACTATGAGTTTTGAACAGGCAGCAAATCCATCTCTGGAGATATTGGATGCCGGAGGACCAAAATGGTATCGGGATACAGGAAGCGGAGACACCATCCGTACTGACCGGAATTGGTATGCTGATCTTGCAGTAACCTTCCGTAAACTGGTTGAAGCAGAAAAAACTGCGGAAGGAACTCGTGAAGAAAAACTCCAGGCAGTGTCAGATCGTTTTTACAGAGGTGATATAGCAGATGATCTGGTGAACTGGTACAAAGAGCTGGGTGGATTTTTGCGCAAGCGTGATCTTGCGGCTCATAAAACCCGCATCGAAGAACCAGTCACTTCAGAGTACCGGGGATACACTATATGTAAATGCGGCCCCTGGACACAGGGACCCTATCTATTGCAGACTATGCGTCTTTTAGAAGGATACGATCTTACCTCCATGGGACGTACTTCTGCTGATTATATACATACTGTTACTGAAGCCATGAAGCTTGCACTGGCAGACAGAGATGAATATTATGGTGATCCTGAATATACAGATGTACCACTGGATGCTCTGCTTTCCGATAAATATACGAAAATCCGCCGTTCTCTGATCGATCACAACAAGGCATCAGGAAAAATCCGTCCCGGTGATCCCTACAGGATGCGTGCTTTGCGACAAGGAGGAGGAAGAGCAATACAGGCACTGGGAGGCACCACCATATGTGTGGTTGCTGATAAACAGGGAAATGTTGTTGCTGCTACTCCGAGCGGATTATCAAGTACAGCCGGATTTGGAGGATCCACCGGAGTTATCCACGGCTCCAGACTGGTTATTTCTAATACCTGGAAAGGTCATCCTAACTCTATTGAGCCAGGTAAAAGACCGAGAACTACCCTGACTCCAACCATTGTGCTGAAAGATGGACAACCGGTGCTGGCAATAAGCGTTGCCGGAGGTGATATGCAGGATCAGGCAGCCATACAATTGATTTCAAATTTTGTGGATTTTGATATGAATATCAAGAATACGTATACTGCCAAACGATTTTCTACCCGGCATTTTATCGGTTCCTTTGGTCAGGGCCGCCCAAGAATCAACAGTCTGCGTGTTCATGAAAGTATACCCAAAGAAGTTATTGATGAATTGGAAAAACGAGGTCATACTATTTCTACCACAAAAGGGAATGTGGGTGGCGTAGCCATGCTGTATCTGGAACAGGACGAAGAATTGATGCATGCTGTAGGAGGGCGTTGTCAGTGTGTTGAACCGGTTAAGACAGACAACTGAATGTCAATGAATAACAGTATGTAAAGTTTAAAAATGATTTCAAAATCAGGTAATACCTTGATAACTGGTTAAAGTTTTTATATATGATTTACAATGAAAGGGAAAACCAATGATTTCCAGACGAATTTTTTTAAAGACTACAGCTGCAGGCGCAGTTGCTGCTGGTATGGTTCCGACAGCATTAAGAGCTGATGTCCCGCCGCATCGATGGGATAATTATAATTTCGGACCACCTCCTGTACCTGAAAATCGATTAAACCAGGGCCCTTTTAGTATTGACCAGGATCAGGGCTGGCGGAATATTGGAAGCACTTCTCCTTCAAAAGAACATATTAATAATTTTGGTTTAGGGCTGGTAGCGTATACCTGGGAGGAAAATGGTCCTTCTCTGGCTGTTCGCAACGGAAAAGAAACATTGGAAAAAAGTGTGGAAAAATTAGCTCAGCTTCCTTTTGTAGATGTTCTGTATATCCGCTGTGACTGGCGTGATGTTCAGAAACGTGCCGGCAGACTGGATTTACATCCTGTGTGGAAGTTGACTTTTGAAGCCGCCAAACAGTATGATTTAAAAGTCGGATTCCGGGTTCAGTTGTCCAGTCCCAATTTTCAACCTGAACAGCTTTCAATGCCGGATTTTCTTCAGGAGAAAATACCCCTGGTAAAAATCGGCAGACGAAGAGGAGAAACAAACGAACGAAAAACCAGTGACTGGCAGTATATTGAACCCCGTTATGATCATCCGGAATTCATGAAGGCATTCCGGGAGTTAAATGATCTGCTTGCAGCAGAATATAATGGTCATCCCCAGGTAGAATTTATGGATATGATGATGTATGGGTTCTGGGGTGAGGGCCATACCAATGCACTTCCTAACCCCTTTCCGGATTATCTGACTGCAGAAAAAACAATGGTTGCTATGACTCAGTATCAGATAGATACCTGGACAAAGGTGCCACTGGTCAATAATACTCAGCCGGATATCAGTCAAACAGGGAACAGAGAATGTCTTGATCTTGCGGTTCGTTCAGGATGTTGGCTGCGTTCTGACAGTATAGTACATATAGAAGAACCGATTCAGATTGAACGGCTTTCCAACAGACCACCCTGGCTTGCAGTAGTTATGGAACAGGGAAGATACCGGCATTATGATGTGGATGAAATCCCCCTGGACATGGCTGGTATTAATGATAAGGAAAAATCCATGCTTCATGTACTGGATCTGGGCGGTAATTATTGGTCGCTGTGGACTGAAACTGATAATTTACGGGATTACAATGAAAAGTACCCAGAAGGATTCAAACAGTTGCATCAGAGAATGGGCTACAGAGTAAGACCGTCCTGGATCTGGCAGCGGAAACGCTACGGCACCAGTGAAATTATTCTGGCAATAGCTAATGACGGAGTTGCAGCTATTCCGGGTATACTCTATGTATATGTGGAAAGTATGGATGGAAAAGTAAAAATGAGCGGCGGATTAGATGCAGGCCATCCTTATGGGGGTAAATTACGTCAATGTAATTTTATCCTTCCAAAGGGAATGGAAGGGAAAAAGATGAAAATACGAGCTGAAATTGAAACTAAAGGTATACGAAGGCCTGTTCAATGGGCCTGTGCTCAGCCTGTAAATCCTGACGGTTCATTTACCATCCAACTCAAAAAATTTGATGATAAGGGCTGGAGAAAAGGAATTTAATTAAAATAAATTTACATTGCTTATATTAAAAAAGGAGAATGATATGGTTAAGAAAAAAATTACTTCTCTGATAATTTTTTCACTGGGATTTTTGTTGCTATCTATAGGTACAGATTCGGCTATGTCTCAGTCAGACAGAGGTAATGATTCATCAAAATTGGGACCCTGGGACTGGGGACATATACGAATTGTACGATCACATGATAATTTTGAATTTTTAAACCGATTACATGCAACAGTAAATCAGACTGGAGGACCGATTGTTTTTCCAAAAGATGAAGAGACAGGCGAATACATTACTGATATGTCAGAGTTTGAAGAAATGCTTGAAAATTCAAGAAAAAGAGTGAAAAAATTTCACGAAGAGGGTATGCATGTTATAGCGTATACTACCATGGCCTTGGGCGGAAGCAGTGAAACATATGAAGATATTCCTAAACCTGAAGAACTGAATTTAAATAAGGTGTACAATACTCCGGGATTATGGGAAGTATACAAAGAATATTTTGGCCCCAGACCTCCTGAAAGCCCGGCGAAATGGGCACGGTACACACATAATATGAAATATTCGTATTATCGCTTCAGACATCCCAATGCACCGCGTACAGGTGGAAGATTTGAGATGTTCGGCTGTCAGGATAATCCTTCTTATATGCAATATATGAAAGGTATTTTTAAACTTATTGCTCTGGGGGGTTTTGACGGGGTGTATATTGACTGGACCAAAGTACACGGTGGCACCTGTTTTTGTCCCCATACAAAGAAAGCATTCAGAAAATATTTGCAGGAAAAAGTATCGTCTGATTATTTGAAAAAACGTTACAATATAACTGATGTAAGTACTGTTGATCCTCCGATCAACAATACAATGGCACTTTGGCGGGAATGGTTACGGTTCAGAAGCTGGTCCTTAACTGAGTTTCAGAGAAAACTGCGTACAGCTGCCCGTAAAATCAATCCGGATTTTCTCATATCCGGAAATATAAACGGAGGTGCCTACGGCAACATGGCATATACCAATGGTGATGATATGGAATTAATGGGTACCGTGATGGATTTTTTCTATTCGGAAATCCAGCATGGTCTGCAGTCAGTTCCCCGTACAGAAAACGGAATAAAAATAAGTAATTCCGGGCCTTTGAAATTTTTAGCTGCTGCTGCACACCAAAAACCGGTATGGATGTACTGCATACAACCCTCCACTCCTAAACCGATCCCCAGTGAGGATGCATTGTTTAATCTGATTAAACTCAATATAGGTGAAGCTTTTGCTAATCATAATACGTTCAGTGTAGTAAGAGAGACATTCGGCGAACCAATTTCTCCGAAAGTACACAATGGAGCAGAACAAATATATGCATTTTTTAAAGAAAATGAAGAAAATCTGATCAATGCGAAACTGGATGCAAATGTTGCCATATTTTGTTCTATCAATCAGTTTTACAGTGATGAATTCAGTTATTTTAATCCTGCCTCCCGGGTATTGGCAGACAGTGGTATTGCACATGTAATGAGTGTGGAACGGGATTTTAGTCCAACAGAATTGGCAAAATACAAAGTACTGGTATTGCCGTATGTACCGCTCATGAGCGACTTTGAAGTAGAGACCATAAAAGATTTTGTGAATAAGGGTGGAGGTTTGGTTGTGCTTGGTCTTTCATCATTCAAAGATGAAAATGGACTGAGGCGGAAGAATCTTGGTTTATCCGAAGTATTAGGATTTGATTTACAGGATACACCAGTTGAGATTACCAGGAAGAAAGTCGGGAAAGGCAGAGTGGTGTTTATCCCCTTCAATCCTCTGCCAGTGGGAAAAGGAGATACCAGGAATACTCCTCTCCCGGATGATCATATGATGTACGGACAAGGTAAATTTCCGATAAGAATAAGAGCAGCTTTTGAATCAATCTCTGGTGAAGTAAAATGGGCAGCGGATGGAGAATTATCAGGCAGGCTTTATGCTCCCTATACTGTTGAATTCACCACTATGCAGCAGAAAGAAAAAGATCTGCAGTTTGTTCATCTGGTAAACTATAACATGAATCTGGATGGTGAAGTACAACCAGCTGAGAATGTAAAGGTGAAACTTATGATTCCGGAAGGCAAACAGATACACTGTATTACTGCAGGGTCGCCGATTAATAACACTAAAGAATTATCATTCAATATAAAAAATCAGTTTATTGAATTTAAGATACCGTCATTCGAAGTATATAGTCTGGTGACGGTATATCACGAGTAATTTTAACTACAATGAATTATACATTAAAGAGGAATAAAATGAAAAAATTATCTTTTTTTCTATTTCTTTTTCTTGCGGCAATGATGCTTTCCAGCAGTAATGCACAGGTTGAACCATTTAAGGAGATAATTAAAGCTAAAGGTGTGCCGAATGTAGTGCTTGTCTCACCTCCGGAATCAGATGAAGTATTGATTAATCCGGGGATGGGATTTACTACTCACGGCGCTTTGGATGGAGATGTTCCCGGTTATCCGGAATGCTCCATTGCCTACTATCGTTGGTACTGGGATGAACTGGAACCGGAAAAAGGTAAATTCAATTGGGATATGGTGGATTCAGTACTGGCAGAAGTCCATGCCCGGGGACAGCGGCTGGCAACACGAATTATGCCTGCTAACGGACGTCCCAGAATCCCGGATTGGTATCGTGAAACCGGAGCTGAAGGCTGGGAATTTATTGCAGAAAGCACACAGCATGCCGGCAAGGATACTCCCAGCTGGATGCCAGATCATGCAGATCCGCTTTATAAAAAATATATGGGAAGATTGGTCAGGGAATTTGCGAAGCGCTATGACGGACATCCGGATATTGATCATATTGATATTGGATCATATGGTCACTGGGGAGAATGGCATTTGAGTTTTGTGGAAGAAAAAGAACGGTATTCTTTTGATATAAAAAGGATGATCATTGACTGGTATCTGGAAGGCTTCAAAAAGACTCCTCTGGTCATTCCGGAAGATGCAGAGGACGGATTGATCTATGCAACCCAAAATGGTACTGGCTGGAGAGCAGATTGTATGGGTGATTACGGTCCGCCCAATCACTGGAATCTTATGACCCGTTATTTACAGCTTCCCAGAAAATATCCTTCAGTGGGCGAAGCCTGGAAAACACGGCCTGTAGCTTTTGAAACCTGTGGTACTTTTGAAAGCTGGCTGGAAGCCGGAAGAGATATTGAATATATTTACAGTGTTTGTCTGGAACTACATACCTCAGTCCTCAATAATAAATCAACAAATATTCCTCCGGAATGGTGGGCGGCTACAGAAAAATTTCTTAAGCGTATGGGGTATCGGTTTGTGGTTCGACTGTTCCGCCATCAGAAATGGCTGGAACCTGGTAATGATCTGGATATAGAAATGATCATGGATAACATAGGTGTTGCGCCTCCGTACCGGGCATATATTCCGGTTTTTGAAATCCGCAAAGCCGGCAGAAGGGGAAGTAAAGCAGTGCTTACCCGCAAAGAGATTGACTGGGATGTGCTGAAGTGGCTTCCGGGACGGCATACATTAAAAGCGACACTTGCTATTCCGGATAATGCTGAACCGGGACGTTATATAGTGTACTTTGCCATGCTGGATCCCTATACTAAGAATCCGGTGATAAAACTGGCAGTAAGCGGCGGTGATGCCCAAAACTGGTATTCCTGGACTGCTTTAAATATTGTTAATAAAGGGACTCTGGAGGAGACTCTGACCAAAAGGGAATAGTAATTGTTATTTTTCAGTCAATAAACAATCCTGAAAAATGAAAAAAGTAAGTATAGTAAAAATTATTGGACAGCTGCGGTATCATATATGAAAAGAAGAGAATTTATTAAAAAATCTGCTCAGTTAAGTGCGGGATTAACCCTGGGAACTACTGTGACAGGGGTTTTAGGAAGTACATTAAATAAAAACCCTTTCGGTATCACGGCAGTAATACCAATGCCTATTCAGGTAGTAATAGATGATGTAGGGTGGTGGTCAGGAAAGGATGGTAGTGATTTCCAGGAACCTTTTCGAACTGGTATACATCGTAATCATGTGCCTGCTGATTATGAAGCCATTGTGTATTTAGGCCGCACTTTAGGGATTCGTCCCCAGGCCGCTACAGTAATGTGTGAATGGGACAAAGAGAATATTTTGCGGAAATTACCTGCCAGTACCTGGATGGGGACTGACTGGGATAATAAAAAATGGGTTGGTCCCTGGCTGGAGGAAGCTGCAGATATTATTCGAAAAAATCAGGACTATTATGAACTCACCTTACACGGTATCGGACATGAATACTGGACTGGGGGCACCTTTACACGGGCTGAATGGGCAGACAAAAATGGTACAATGCGCCCTCTTGATCAGGTTAAAGCACACTTGGATTTTTTTGAAAAACTGCTGAAGCAGCATAATCTGGGCCCGTTCCCCACATCATTTGTGCCGACTGCTTTTCTGCATGGATTTGGTCCTACAGGGAATCATGAACTGAGTATGGCAGCAGTACTTGCTCAGCACGGTGTGGAATATATCAATACGCCGTTTGATAATATGTCTAATGCAGAAAGTGTTCAATATGATGTATTTGGCATTGATGCTGGAGTTATTACGGTGGATCGTGGCAGAGATTTGCTTCCCTGGAATGCAATTGGTAGAAAGCCCAAAGGACAAATACATGGTCCTACGTGTGGGATGCACTGGCCAAATCTTTTGCATCCGGATCCTCACCGTAATTCAGAAATTGTAGATGAATGGATAAAGCTGCTAAAGTCTTACAATAATAAGTTTAATACTATATTAGCTCCAGATTCCTTATGGTTCAGGCATCAGTTAGTACAGCATATTTGCTCAAATGCGGATATTGCTGGAAAATCGATCAGACTCAATTTTAAACAGGTTGATACTTTGCCTGGAGATTTAGGATGCTGTCAGATAACACTTAAAATCAAAAGTCCTGTAGAGTTGGTATTCAATTCCAATTCAATCCGGATCATTCAATTAACTAGGCAGAAACCTGATATGTATTATTATACACTTGAGCTCGAGAGAATGGGAAATAGAAAAGAAGCTCTGATAAAGATGTCAGAAACAGATAATTGATGCTTATTTAATAAGAAGCTTTACTGGAGTAAAGTAACATATGCGGATACATATTTTAACATTTATTTGTTTACTGTGTTGAAATTGCCATTGCTTTTAAAGATTTGATTGAAAATTCGGAAAAGGTAGACTTCAAAGATATTCAGTGGAAAATCAACTATTACCGCATTAACAAGGACAGAAATGATCAGCCTGGCTGGTATGCCTGGTCTCCTACCGGATCTCATTTTCATGTTCCTTCCAAGTTCGGAATAGTGAAGTTTGAGAAATAATAGTTATGTCAAGAGAAAAATATAACATATAAAAATAAGGAGAATGAAAAAATGAAAAACAAGAAAAATATCCTGACATTACAGAGAATCACTGTGCAATTAATATTGTTTATGTTAATCAATTCCATACATATATATGCTCAACAGGAGACTGAATATTCGGATATCCCCAGAATTGACGTTCACACACATATTGGTGGTGATACTGCAGGTATTGTAAATTTCCTGAAAATGCGGAAGATATTACAGGATGCTTATGATGCAGACCTTGCTATGTGGATTGATCTGGGAACAGGTGAAAACCAGATCCCGGATTTACCTACATCTTCACAGGTCAGTAAAGGCAGGGTGCTCACCTGTATATCAGATTTCTCTGCCCATGATGGTCTTGATAATCCGCCCAAAGATCTGCATACCTGGCTTGAAAAGGGATATATCGGATACAAGATCTGGGCAGGTCCTTATTACCGTAAACTCGAGGAAGGAGAAGAAGGATTCAGATATATTGACAATATGGTGCATGAACCGACTTTTGCAGAAATGGAAAGGATTGGCATGGTTGCAGCTTCTATTCATTTAGCAGATCCAAACGGACCCTACGGGAATCGTACTAAATGGCTTTCAGATCCTGTAGAATTCTGGCGAGAAATTACTGCCTGGAGACACGTATTGGAAAGACATCCTGATTTACATGCAGTGGCAGCACATGGTGACTGGCTGGTTTGTCAGGATGCACAGCTTGACTATTTACGCAATATGCTGGCAACTTTTCCGAATCTTAATATTGACCTTGCTGCGACCTTCCAGTATTTTTATCTACTGGATCGTGAAAATCTCCGTGCCTTTATGATAGAATGGGCAGACAGGATCGTATATGGAACTGATATTGGGGCTTTTACTGATCCGGAGGAAGCAGAACCACGTACAGAACAATATATCAGGACATTTCGGATACTGGAAACCAATGAAAAGGTTGAAGGCGGTTTTTTTGGTATGAATCCAACTAAGGGGCTGTTGCTTCCGCGTGATGTTCTGGAAAAAATTTATTATAAAAATGCTGCAAGAATATACCCGCATGTAAAAAAACAGCTTGCTGAACTGGGATATGATGTGCAGTGACCAATGAATTTAATAATATCAATACATTATATATGTAAATATACGTGAAAGGAAGTAATTTATGAAATGGAGAAAAAATAAAGCCGGAAAATATGTCTGGATATGCAGTATTATTATTCTCTCGGGTTTTATTTCTTATTGTACCGATACAGATAAATTTTATAATAGGGAAGATTTTAAAACATTTGAAAAAATTGATGCTCATATGCATGTACGGACAGATGATCCAGCCTGGCTGGAACAAGCCAAACAGGATAATTTTCGGCTGTTTTCACTTAACACTGATGTACCCAATTTTGTGGGTCTTCCGGAACAGCAGGAAATTGTACTCAGATTAAAAAAGAAATATGGAGACAGAATTAACTATGCAACATCGTTCAGTATGGAGGGTTTCAATGAGCCTCATTGGCAGGAGAAGACGCTGGATTATTTAAAGGATTCATTTAAAAAAGGTGCCCTCGCAGTTAAAGTCTGGAAAAATATTGGCATGACGGTGAAGGATGAAGAAGGAAATTTTGTAATGATAGATGATTCCAGATTCGATCCGATATTTTCCTATCTTGCAGAACATAACATACCTTTATTCGGGCATATCGGGGAACCTAAAAACTGCTGGCTTCCGCTTGAAAAGATGACGGTCAAGAGCGATCAGGCTTATTTTAAGATGCATCCTGAATATCATATGTATAAACATCCGGAATACCCTTCCTATCAGGAAATAATTGATGCCAGAGACGCAATGCTGCGCAAAAACCCGGATTTAAAATTCATTGGCTGTCATCTTGCCAGTCTGGAATGGAGTGTGGATGAGCTGGCTGAAAGATTTGATGAATTTCCTAATCTGGCGGTTGATCTGGCTGAAAGAATTTGTCATCTGCAAGTACAAAGTCAGCAGGATCGGGATAAAGTACGGGGATTTATTATCAAATATCAGGACAGAATTCTTTACGGTTCAGATTTTGGTTCAGGATTGAGTGTAAGCGGGGTCGATGATATCGATGTGTTAATGGAACACATGCATAAAAGATGGGTGGAAGCCTGGAGATATTTTGCTACCGATGACATTATGACTGCACCGGAGCTGGATGGTGAATTTAAGGGTCTTAAATTATCCAAAAATGTTGTTGAAAAAATTTTCAGATATAATGCTGAAAAGTGGATACCAGGATTATGAAATCATTTATAAGGAGAATGTATATGAAACAGTATAAATTAATTATAATTATAGTTGTAATATTTATTATGACAGTGTCAGTTTCTCATGTATACAGTGGTGATCCGGTAATTTATTTTACCTACAATTTTAATTTCAATTTGAATTTTGCAGAATTTCCGGTAGATAAAACCGATATCATGGTTACTCAGGGGCACATTCCGCTTCTTGATATTTTTGATAAACATAAGCGGGTAAAAGCTGATTTTTTCTTCAGCGGATATACAAGTGAATATCTGCAGGAACATTTTCCGGATTTTGTTGAAAGGGTTAAAAAGAATTATAAAAAGGGTAAGTATAATATAGGTACGTATACGTATACTCATCCGGTTCTTTCTCTTATTCCGTATGATAATGTCATTCAGCAGCTTAAGAGAGGTCTTGAATCTGATCAAAAAGTATGGGGTATCCGTCCCCAAGGACTGTTTCTTCCGGAAGTATCCTGGGATGTCTGTCTGCCTCAGATCATGAATGAAGTCGGTATAGAATGGGTATCGATATATAAGGAAATAGTACCGGAATATCAGGATAAACTCCTTTATCCTCCTACTGCGTATGTGGAGGGTATCAATAATACCAAAGCCAAGGTTGTTCTTTGTACCAGATCTCTGGATCAGGGAAGTGTTGAACAACTAAAAGAACGTCTGGATAATCTGTACCAGAAACTGAAACAGGAAAATATTGATGAATTTCTGGTAGCCTTTAAAGATGATGCTGAAGTTATCTACCTTCATTCTTTTGATGTTCTAAATGAACGTGCAGGAACAGAAATAACCTGGGGTGAACATCTGCCTGAACATGCTGCCTATTCCTGGGGAGATTCGCTTCCCAGTCTTCCAGCAATTAAGTGGATGGATAAAAAGCTTACTATGCTGGAAAATCTTCCCTATGCAAAATTTATGACAATGGGCGAGTATATTGAAAAACATCCGCCTCAGAAGATGATTTATGCTGAAAATATTTCCGGACATGCGGATTTTGATACCTGGCTGCGGGGCGAGGGGAGGGAACGACTTAATGTCCTTACTGAACAGGCCAATGATGAAATTGCTATGGCAACTTATATTGTGGATTTTGCTGAGAAAATGGGATTTAATGTCTCAGAGTCACGATCATTATTAGAAGAGGCCCGTCAACAGTTAATGCTGGCAGAGAACAGTGACGGACGAGGATTTATGCCGCATTCTTCCCGTAAAATGTTTGTTGCCACTGCTGCAGTAAAAGCCAAGGAATTAGCTCAAAAGGCTGTACAGTCACTGCCTGAAATGGAGATCAAATAATATATTTAATAATGTTGTTGTATTCTTAGAAATTTTTTTAATTAAAGTCGGTATCGGCATCGGCATCGGTATCGCAATCGAATCCGATCCCGAAAGCGATGGTAACGAAAGTATATGATTAACATAATCAATAATTTTTTTATTTAGGAGGTTTATATGAAACGTATAATAAAGTCATCCATTTCATTATGTTTTTTTGGAATTGTCTTTTTGATTATTTCCTGCGGTATATTGTCCGATACTTCCTGGAAGCCAAATACTGACTGGGGTCACTGGAGAATGGGGCATCGTTCAGATTTTGACTTTCTGGAAAAAAATAAATTTACGGTGACTTTCGGAAGTGGGGCCCCTAATTTTGAATATGTGAGCCGGGAAGAATTTGAAAAGGAAATGGAAGAAGCAAAACAATTCAATAAAACATATCATGACAGCGGATATATAGTGCTGCGGTATCTCTCCACCTCTCTCAACGGAGAGAGTGAGACTCCTACCTCAGAACCCACGAAGAACCAGATTCATATGCTGGATTTTTATAATAACCGCTGGGAAAAATTTGAAGATTATATTGGCCCTAAACCTTCGGAAGATCCCACAACCTGGATTATGGTCCGTCCGGACGGAAGCTTTCCTTACTATCGGTATGCACCCTATGGACGGGAAACAGACCGCGGATTTGAAGCCTGGGGATGCCCTAATAACCCGCACTATGTTCGTATGATGGAAGGACGGATCAGAGCACAGGCTGAGACCGGTATTGACGGATCCTATGTGGACTGGACTCATATTGCTGGTGGAACCTGTTATTGTAAGTACTGTGTTCAGGCATTCAGAGAATATCTGAAAACACATCTTCCTAAAGAAATGGCTGAAAGAAAATACGGTTCAGCTGATTATAGCACTGTTGAACTGCCCAAAGAAAAGGGAGACGATTATTGGATGGAATTCCGGCAGTTCAGATGCTATTCAGTAGCACAATTTCATCAACAATTGCGAACAGCTGCCAGGGAAGTTAATCCCCATTTTTTGATTTCCGGTAATGTGTTTGGCGGGTTCGGATATGGTCCAATTGCCTATGATGCAGCCGGTAATATGGAAATGCTTGGTAAAGTGGATGATTTTATCTATTCAGAGATACAGGAATATCTGGATTCAACTCCCAGAAAAGATGAAAGAGGTGTAAAGATCACTAACAGTCCAGCACTGAAATTTTTAGCTGCTGCCTGCAGCGGCAAACCCGTCATTGAATATGCCACAGAAATAACCCCCCCAATATTTCCAAAACCTACAGATAAAGCCCTCAGTGCAATTGCTCAAATAAATATAGCTGAGGCAGCAGCTAATCATTGTGTTTTCCGGGAAAAAAGACAAACTCCTGAAGGTGCAACTCAGATACATCAATTTTTAGCAAAAAACGAAAACAATTTAATCGGGGCTCATTTGGAGAGTAATATCGGAATTTTGGCTTCCTTGGATCAGTATTTAGCAGATGAACTCAGTTTTTCTTTTTCTCTTTCCAGGATTTTTGCTGATCATGGTATAGGACATATAATGCTGGTGGAACAGGATCTTTCTCAATCTGAGACGATGAAGAAACTGGATATGATTATTATACCATATTTACCTCTTCTCAGCAGAGAAGTACAGAACAGATTGATTTCGTTTGTGAAATCAGGGGGGGATCTGCTGGTACTCGGAGCTTCCGGAGTGAAGAATCAGTATGATGTACTGTATGATGAGGTTCCTTTGCTTACATTACTGGAATCCGACAGCTATCCAAAATCATCTGTGCAAAAATCAAAAGGAAAGGGAACAATCCACTATATTCCTCTTACAATTCCGAATTCTAAATTTCTTACTGCTCAAAAGAAAAAAGGAGATGTTACTACCTTTGGTCCTGCCATGGCAGATGTATTTCCTGATATTCCGGAAGCTTATACTCGAGGTAACATTCATCCAGCGTTAAAAAATATTCTGGAATTAACTGTTACTAAAACAACGTCTATACTCAAGGGCAAATATTCGCAGATCAAAGGTTCACCTTTGGTTGAAATGACTGTAATGAATAATGAAAAGCAAAA
>JAWODZ010000163.1:0-5842 GCA_046483025.1 bacterium | reverse complement strand
CAGTTTGAGGAAGATAAAGACCAACCTGAGTGCGTTCTTTTCCTCGTTCAGGTGAAATAAGAATACGATCCCCTACAACAATTAATTTCTTTTTATCATTTTTCATAAACCTGTCTCTTTTTTTACAAATATAGCAAGGATATTGTAACTTGTCAATAAAATTTTTTAGCCCATAGCATAAATTAGGCTATGACATTAAAATTGTTAAAAAATATTTTTTTACTTGACATGATACTTTTAGATTATTATATTATGATATAAAAAATATTCTTGCAATACTATTAATGAAAAAGGATAAAAAATGGAAAAACTGGAAGAATTGGAAAATAAATATGATGGGCAAAAGGACCTAAAATTAGGAACTGAAAAAAAACCAGCGAGGATAAGTGTACAAACTAAAAAAAGAATGCATGAACTTGCTAAAATTTTTAAAGAAAACGGATGGGAATATTCAATTGAGGTAAACCGGGATGAACCAGAGGATATCACTGATTTAAGAATATTACAGAACCGGCCCAAACCACGCTATATTAAAGAGAAGGTCGGCCGCAATGATCCCTGCCCTTGCGGGAGCGGAAAAAAATATAAAAACTGCTGCGGCAAATAAACATATTATTTATTTTGAAAAAAACACAATAAATTAATTTGTTTTTTTCTTTATATATTCATTCAAACAATATATTCTGTCAAAACTAAATCAACATAAAAGGATCCTTACCTGAACCAGAAATTTTTTCTTCAATAACCTCATCAGGATAACTGAGAAGTTTCATAAACTCCTTGGATATTTCACGTGCTTTTTTTTGATCATATTTGTTTTCTTTTTCTAAATTGATTTTCTTGATCTTTAAAATTAAATATTTTTCAATTACTTCATCCGTCTTATAATATAATATTGACCACTTACCTTTGGTAAATTCCGGAGATTGCAGTTTAGTTACCAGCAATGCCTTTTCCAGATATGACTTTACACCAAATTCCTGTACTATTCTATCTGAGTAAGGAGCAATTTTCTTATAATCGTCAGAAATCAAAGGGGGACTTAAGGCCAGCCTTTTTACTCCGCAGGCAACCATTTCCACAAAACAATTGATCATTCCCAATTGAAATGAAGTTTTATCTATATTAAAAGACTTCTCTTTTGAGCCCATTACTAATCCTCAATCTTTTTCAATTGATCCCATGGATGTTTAAGGGTAGGATCTTTTATTAATGCCTGTTCAAAGGCGCGACGGCTTTTTTCAAGATATATATCTCCAATTTCAGCAGTTATTTCTCCATCTTCCGGATAGAGCTTGGTTAAAATATTCAGCATTGTAAGAGCCATATCCAGTTTATTCTGAGAAACAAGATACCTGGCTGCCCTGGTTAGATTATTACTTTCAGCCGCTTCTGTATGTAACGTTTTCTGTTGTGAATTTTTATACAGCTCTTCTGCATTCTGCTGATTACCAAGTATAGCCTGAATATGAGCTTGATAAACCAATGGTATAGCAGATTCAGGATACATTTTTTCTGCAGTTTTTAATATTTTCTCTCCTTCATCAGATTTACTGTGAACTGTTTTATAAAAAGCAATCTCACCTAATTCCTCTGAATAATCCGGATAAATGGATTTACCTGAAAAAAGATAGTGTAGCTTTTTAGCCGTTTTTTCAAGATCATCCTGCGAAATAATATACAGAGAACGGGTATAGTTGTTCCAGGTTTCAGTCCAGGCTTCATTCCATTTATCCAGGTTATTTTGTAAGTAGGAAGGCAATGTTAATAGTCTCTCGGAATATTCCGGCAATGTACAGAGAGTCATATAATCTTTAAAAAATTTCAAAGCTCCTTGTTTATGATATATTTCTAATTTTTCTTTCCCATAATGATCCTGAAGTACTTCAGCCATGTAAGAGCCTACTTTTACAAAAGCCTGATCTGCAATTAAATGTCTGCCCTCTTTAATTTTTTTAGAAGTAGATCCGAAATTGTTATAAAGAGAATCTTTTTGAAAGACATCATACAGATAAGAAAAAGCTGCTTTGAGTGTATCTATATTGTTTGATATTGGTTTTTTGTGTCTGTCCACATAACTCATTCCATAATTAAAAATATCCTGCAATCCCTGAATGACTGTGCTTATTTCTTTTCCAGGCGCATATATTTTCTGATTCCACGCTTCTCCTCTGAGCAGCTGGTATAAACGATGTCCGTATGCATAGAGATTTCCTCCTTCCAGATTATAAGCAAGTGCTATAGCCATATGCTGGGTTGGAAATCGCAACAGCAGAGTACGGGTTTCAGGCTGTCCCCCTGTATGATACGCTAAAAAATGTCCGTTAACCGGATTAATACGCCAGCCCATGCCATAATCAGTATAGTGCCCGTCTGTTGTAGCCATTGATGTCTCCATAAGATCAGTACTTTCCTGACTAATTACTTTACATTCTTCTAATCCTCTGGCATATTTTAAAAGATCCAGAACTGTAGATCTGGTTCCTCCGGCGGCAAATCTGCTGCTTATATCCACGAATTCAGAATTTTTTACTGTACCGTACTCCAGTCTATATCCTTCTACCCGGTTAGGGATTATTTTCTGAGGTTCATCCATATATGTTTCCTGCATTCTCAAAGGATCCCAGAGATGTTCCTGCATATACTCTCCGAACGGCTGTTTTGCAGCAGCTTCAATCACAGCACCTAAAAGATTATATCCATAGCTGGAATAATGATACTCAGTACCCGGTTCTGAAACTAAATCAAAATCATCAAAAATATCCAGTGATTCCCTGGTATCTTTGTGAACTTTAATATGACCTTCGATATCATAATTTTTATAATGACTGATTCCTCCCAGATGTCCTAATACCTGTCTGATAGTAACCGGCCATTTTTTTCTGGGAAAATACGGCACATGTTTACGTACATTATCATCTAATGAAAGTTTCTCTTGTTCTGCTAACTGCAGTATTGCCACAGCAACCATTGATTTTGTATTTGATGCCAGTCTGTAGCTGGAATGAGCAGTAGCTGGAATGTTATTTTCCAGATCAGCAAAACCAAATCCTCTGGACCATTCCGTCTCACCAAAATAAAAACCAATGGATAATCCTGGTATCTGATCCCGTTGCATTTGAGTGTTTACGAATTTTTCAAATTTTTTTAACTCATCTTTATACTCTTCAGGAATCTGAGCAAATAATGAACAACCGATTATGACACAAAAAAACGTCATTATAAAATATTTATTTCTCATCATATCCTCCCTGGTTTATATGATAGTTTTATTCTGAACGACATATATAGGTTGAGGTTGAGGTTTAGGATTAGATTAATATTGAGGTTGAGGTTATATATTTCGTTTTACTGGTTTCTGAATTTCCGCAGCTGTCCGCTGAATCAATTATTCTGTTTTATCCTTTATCTTTTGTCTTGATTCCTGCTTCTTGAATCGGTCAGGTTCTGAAATAGGTTTACAACTAAAATAACAGTAACCCCTGTTTTGTAACCAAATCTTATTTACTTTTTAAATCCTCCACAATTGTATTAATTTCTGACTCAAAAACAGCAATAAACAATCTTGTCATCCTGAGGAATAAAGTGACAAAGGATCTCACGCTCCTGAGGGATCAGTAAAGAATCAAACCTAGCTGGAAATGAATGCTATTTTTATTAAGAAGCGTACTTTTCCAGCAAAATACCGTCATACCTCTGTATTTGGAGGCGTGAGATTCTTCGCTCGCTTTGCTCGCTCAGAATGACATTTCGGAACGATTGGCTGGGTAAACTGTAAACTTTTTCAGGACGACACCTCTTTTCCTATTACCAATTCCCTATTCACTATCTCTCCATTCTCCTTTTCTCCTTATTCCATTCTCCATAGTAAATTTTCTTTTATTTTCCCAATCCTCGTATTGACTTTAATTGATCATCACTGAGTAAGCAGAAATCTGTCAAAAAAATCCGCTGCTGTTGAATACGCTCTGATCCAGCTTTCATGCCGCAGAAATCCATGTACTTCATCAGGAAAGACAAGTAATTCTATATGTGCTTTTTCTAGTTTTCGCAACCGCTGCACCAAATCTGTGGTCTGGATAAAATCTACATTCCGATCATCGTCACCATGTATAAACAACACAGGAGAGGACCAGAAACGAACATCTGCTACAGGTGACGACTGAAAAGCTTCTTTCATCAGTTCCTCTCCGTGTATGGCCCAACCGCCTCCGTTTCTTCGTTTTGCCCTCAGAGCCCAGTCATGCACTCCGTGCAGGTCAACCCCTGCAGCAAACAGGTCAGAATCCCGTGCCAGCCCCATAGCAGTCAGGTATCCTCCATAAGATCCTCCCCATAATCCAATATGCTCCGTATCAACTTCAGGAAGAGATTTAAGATATTCGGCTGCAGCAACAATATCCTGATATTCGGAAGCTCCCCTGGGTCCCTGATCAGGTGCTGTGCGAAACGCTCGTCCATATCCGATTCCGGATCTATAATTTACAGAAAGTACTACATATCCCTTATAAGCCAGGAACTGATTCAAAGCATAGGCATTGTGATAGTAACCTCGCATATGCCATCCTAACATCATCTGACGAATTGGACCGCCGTGCATAAAGATAACTGCAGGTCTTTTCTTTTTTGGGAAAGTATACGTAGAGATAAACAGCTGACCGTGAATCTCTAACCCGTCTGCTGTTTTGAAAATACATGGTTCCGGCTCTACAAGCCGTTCTAAGGGAAAATCTTCTAACATATAATTTTCAGCAATCAGTTTTTGTTCTGATCCGTCAATGTTCATCACAGCCGGAGCTGCAGGATGTACACCGGTTGAACGTAAAAAACCGATATATTTTCCTGATCCAAGAGGAGCTGGGCTCCATTCCAATCCTTTTCCCAAGGTAAGCTGATGAGCATTACCACCGTATACAGAAACTGACCAGAGATGGCGGCGGTCAATATCATCCTGATTGCTGTTGTAGATCACCTTGGTGCGGTCCGGTAAAAGTGCAGCATCCTCCACTTCATAATTTCCCGGAGTCAGACAGACAGCTTTTTTATCATCAACAGACAGAGAATAAAGATGCATCCATCCCTCATGTTCGGAATAAAATACCAGGTGATCATTCTCTCCCCACATCAGCGGCTGAGAAGGATACGTCTGAGCAAATCCACCGCTGGAATCAGGAGAAGTCCATAATGTTTCTGCAGTTCCCTTAACAATACTGGCAAGGCGTATGGAAAATGGATGTTTATGAGGACGGGTTGTAACAGGTTCACCTTTTAGACCGGGAAAACGCAGATAAGCTATACGTTTTCCCTCAGGAGACCAGACCGGATAGAAATCCCGGTCCACTCCCGGAGCAATCCAGGTGATCTTCTCTGTATTTCTGTTGAATACTCCAATAAAACTGTGATCTTCTCTGCGGGAGACAAAAGCTATTCGTTTGCCATCCGGAGACCAGACAGGTGATGTATTATACCCCCGGGCTGTGAACAGTTTTTTCATTTCAGGAGATTCATTGGCAGAAGCTATGAAAAGACTTCCCCCTTTCTCTAAAATTATCCAGTTACCTTCTGGAGAAATTACGGGAGAATGACCATTCCCAACTTTCCACTGTTTACCGGTTTCCATATCCAATCCCCATACCGCCTGTTCAGCACCTTGTATATTACTGGTGGGATTTGGGTGTACACCTTTATTATTCGCTGCTCCTCCCCGTACGTAGAAAAGACGATCACCATTTGGCTGAAAACATATATGCGACAGAGCCTGACCGTCGTCCAAATTATAGCTGGTAACCTTAGTCGGCTCAAACATAGGTGACCGGGCCACATAAATATTTCTCATTCCTCG
>JAWODZ010000249.1:0-6470 GCA_046483025.1 bacterium | reverse complement strand
TCCAGATTTTCCTTTGCATCTTTTTCATTTTCAAAGATCAGTGCAGCTATACTGTTCCGTCCAATTATTTGAGCCAGCATGTTAAGATTACGTTTCATGGTATTGCGGAGTGTGATGTGGTCATAAATTATTAAAGCTGAACAGGCAAGGAGTGTTGCAGTAGTACTGATTATAATAATTATTAGAGTCAGCTTTTGTTTAATTAATAATGTTTTAAAAATATTCATAAATAATTATGTTGCATTTTTTCAGTTATTTATTATATCTGCCTGCCTTAAAATCTTTGAACTGATTTGAATGTTTGATTCTTGTGCTGCTTGAAAGTTAATCTGGAAACGTATTTTTTTATCTTTAATAATAAAATTTATTATACCGCCATTTTGAGCAAAATTTTTTTTATCACTTACTGTTAAAATATTTCTATCACTTAATTTTTTAATGATTTTTTTTCTTTTTCCATGATCATCTATACCAATATACAGTATATGACAATACTTTAAATCATTGAACTTTTTAAAACGTTTAATTATAAAATTTCTGTTTTTGATTTTTTTACCCTCAACTGTTTTATCCAGATCTATACCAAACGGATCTTCTCCCAGGATGCCAATAATAAACGGGGAATCAGGATGCGAAAAAGTCTGATCCGGCCAGTCAACAAATCTGGTGAAATTATATAGATATTTCGCTTTAACCTGATATTCTGAAGGATATATAGTAAATCCCATCTGAGCCTGAAGTTTGAAGGGTAATAAAAGCATTACAATAGTTAAATGAAATATAAATTTTGTCATAGAGAAAATCTTTCTACTTATAGTATATTTACTAGGAAAATAATTCCCATTCAGTATATTAATACCTATTTTTGTTAATAAAAGCAAATAATATACCAATAATATTTTTCCGATGGAAAATCTAATGTATGCATAATTTAAATAGTCTGATAATAAAAATAACACTATTACTTGACAAATAGTATAGATTATATTATATTGTTAATGATAATGAAAATCATTTTCATTAAGGATTAGTGTTGAATACTAATAATAAAAAAGAAACATGGTGGTATAAATATCTCCATAATGCTGGTTGCAGAATAACAACTCCCAGAAAAATTGTTATAAATATACTAAAGGAAACAGAAGAACATTTAAGTGCAGAGGATATTTACCTTGCTGCCTTAAAAATTAATCCTTCTATAGGGCTTACTACAGTATATCGAACATTATGTTTATTTCAGCAGATCGGAATATTACAAAAGTTTGAATTCGGGGATGGAAAAGCACGATACGAATTAATTAATAATCCTCAAAAAAAAGAACATCACCATCATCTCGTATGTGTACAGTGTAAGACCATTATTGATTATACGGATTTTATGAAAGAAGAAATAAAACTGATGAATAAAACTGAAAAAAAATTATCCGAAAAACATAATTTTACTATAATGCATCATACAATTCATTTTTATGGTTTGTGTAAAAAATGTCGGGAATCAATATAAAATAATACTAGGAAGTAATAATGAAGAAAATGGTTATTAATAGATTTACTTCAAAACTTAAACAAAATAATTTAGCTTTACGATATTATCCGGATCAAGTACTTAGAAAAAGTTCATCTCTTATTCATACATATGATAAAGCATTACAAGACTTTGCCTATCAGATGTTCAGTTTTATGCAGGCAAGTAAGGGGATTGGTCTTGCTGCTCCTCAGATTGGAATTTTATACAGGATTATCACAATAGATTCTGAAGGGATGGAAAGATTTCTGATCAATCCAGAAATTATCCGTTCATCATCGAATAAAGATATTGAAGAAGAAGGGTGTTTAAGTCTTCCTGATCAATGGTATACTATTAATCGTTCTCTAGAGGTGGAAGTTAAAGCAAGAAGCCCGGAAGGGAAAAAGCTCCATTTTACAGCTAAAGGACTGAATGCCAGGATAATTCAGCATGAAATAGATCATTTAAATGGCATTTTAATTTGTGATAAAAATGTGTAATGGTAAAAAATATGAAAGAACATAAAGAGTCTGATAATAAAGATTTTTTTGATAAAATCCAGGAATCGCTTGATCGCGAAATGGAGAAATATTATTCAAAAAAGACCATTTGAACATTATCCGGATAAATATGAAAACTGGTTTTCTGAAAATGAATTTGCTTATCTGTCTGAATTGATTGCAGTAAAAAGAATGCTGCCTCTCGAAACAAAAGGAATTGAAATAGGAGTTGGCAGCGGACGATTTGCCGAACCGCTGAATATAAAGTTAGGTATTGATCCTTCCCAGAAAATGATTGAACTGGCTGTTAAAAAAGGAATTAATGTTATCAAAGGAATTGCTGAAGAACTATCGTTAAAGAATGATATCTTTGATTTTGCTCTTATGGTTACCACAATTTGTTTTTTGGATGATATTGAATCCACACTCAGAGAAGTATACAGAATATTAAAACCATCAGGTTGTTTTATTGTGGGATTTGTGGATAAAGATAGTATTATAGGCAAATTATATCAGGCTCATAAAAATGAAAGTTTATTTTATAAGGAAGCACGGTTCTTTTCAGTCAATGAAGTACTAAAGTATTTAAAGAAGCAGGGATTTCATGATTTTGAATATATTCAGACAATTTTCCAACCTCTTAATGAGATCAGGAATATTCAGGAAGTAAAAAAAGGATATGGTGAAGGTTCATTTATTGTTATAAGGGCAGAAAAATGAATAAAATTCATAAACAGTTTTCAAATCAATTCAGGACTCAGTGGCTCAAAATAAAATTTTATAGAGAAAAACCTGATATAAATAATGTTAAAAAATTACAAAATGTCAGGTTTTGTCAGGCAATAAAAGATGGGGTATTGTATCCAGTTATTTTAGATAAAGAGAGCATCAACTGTCCAGGGGCACTGTATGCATTCGGATGGCAGAATCAGAAAGAATTAATTGAACATTGTAAAGATAAAATAAATCTTTCAGGAAAAGAGCTTGATGATCTCATTTCTCAACAGCCCAGATTTAAAAAGCCTTTCAAATATATTGGTATTAATATGGAAGGTGAACCTGATCTTATTGTTTCAAATATATTACCAAGAGATGCTATGGAGTTGATCAATCAATATCATAGAAAAACTGGAAAAATTTTAAATGTTTCTTTAAGCAGCATGATGTCAGTTTGCAGTGGTATTGCTGTAAAAACATTTTTAGAAGATCAAATCACATTTTCTTTTGGGTGTATGGATTCTCGGGAATATGGTCAAATTGACAGGTCAAGATTAGTTGTTGGTGTTCCAAAAAAATTTTTTCATTTAATAAAAACAGATGTATAGGGAGACATTAAAATGCTGTCCTTAAAAAACCAATTTATTTTTGCTCCAATTAAAACCGGATACAGTAATGGAAACGGAATGGTTACTAATAGGAATATCGCATTTTATAACAGACGATCAGCGTATGTGGGTGCAGTGACTCCTGAACCCTTTTATCTTGATAAAGGACTTAGAGAATTGCCGACTCAGTTGGGGATTGACGATGATGATAAAATTAAAGGATTAAAACAATTAGTAGATGTTATTCACCAATATGATACAAAAGCAATTGCTCATTTAAATCATCCAGGGAGAATGGCAAACCCGAGAATACCGGGAAATTATTTTTTTTCTTCAACAGATAGGCCATGCGAGAACGGTGGAGCAACACCGAAAAGAATGAATAAAGATGACATGAATAATGTAGTGGAGTTATATAAAAAAGGGGTAATAAGAGCTCAAAAAGCTGGATTTGATATAATTGAATTACAGTTAGGCCATGGGTATCTTTTAGCTCAATTTCTTTCCCCATTTGTTAATGACAGATCTGATGAGTTTGGTGGAACTTTTGAAAACAGAATAAAATTTCCTTTGGAAGTTGTCCAGACTGTTATTGATACTGTGGATCTTCCGGTTATTGTGAGAATTAGCGGAGATGAGATGATTCCGGAAGGGATAAAATTACCGGAGATGATAAAATTATCTGAAATACTGGAGGAAATAGGTATACAGGCAATACATGTCTCTGCTGGTACAGTATGTTCAACTCCGCCCTGGTTTTTTCAACATATGTTTATTAAAAAAGGAAAGACCTGGGAACTGGCAAAAAAGATCAAACAGAAAATAAATATACCAGTGATTTATGTAGGACGTATAAATACCCCGGAGGATATTAAAAAAGTTCAAAAAGACTACAAAGCTGAGTATATTGCAGTTGGCAGAGCTTTGGTAGCTGATGCAGATTTTATTGGGAAATATTTGTCGGAAGTAAAGGGGCCCATAAGACCTTGTCTTGCCTGTGTTGAGGGATGTTTGGGAGGAGTAAAATCCGGCAAAGGGCTTCAGTGTTTGGTAAATCCGGAGGTAGGACAAGAAAAGGAATCACTTGATAAAGCAGATCATTCCAAGCAATATGCAGTGGTAGGAGGAGGGTTGGCAGGAATGCAAGCTGCAGTTACGTTAAGAAAAAAGGGGCATGAGGTTGACCTTTTTGAAAAAAATACTTTGGGAGGTCAGTTTAACCTGGCTCCTTTAACTCCTCATAAGACATCAATGGGAAAATTAGTTCCATATTTTAAAGAAGCATTAAATTATTATAAAGTAAATAATGTTTTTAAGGAAGCTGAGAAGTCCGATCTTATCTCTAAATACGATGGTGTTATCCTGGCTACAGGTTCTAAACTAGCAGTACCGGACATCCCAGGACTGAAAAATTTTTACTGGGCGGAAATTTTATTACCGGAAAATTTACCCCAGAACAAAAAAGTTTTGATCATAGGAGGTGGATTGATCGGAGTTGATATTGCCACTGCTCTGATTCCCCGAAACAATAAAGTAATTATTGTCAAAAGAACTGTTGATTTTGGTGGAGATATGGAAATGATTGCAAAAAATCTTTCGCTTAAAATGATGAAGGAAAAGGGGACAATTTTCAGTGATTATACACATATTAAAAAGATTAAAGGTAGTACTGTGTATGCTGAAAGAAATGGTGATAAAATTGTTTTTAATGATATTGATATTATTGTCGTTTCTACAAGTATGACAAGTTATAATCCTTTAACAAGGGAATTAAAGGGGGGAATATCTGTTTATACCATCGGAGATGCAAAAGAAGTTGGGAATGCACAGGATGCTATCAGAGATGGTTATGAAACAGCCAAAGTATTATAGGAGTATGAATTTATTTTCCATTATTTGGAGTAATGAGATAAAGGTATAGATATTATTAAAAATAAGAAAGAATATTAAAATAGGAGGATGATTTTAAAATGCCGTGGATTGATAAAGAAAGTTGTAATGGTTGTGGAATTTGTGTTGATGAATGTCCGGCAGATGCTATTGCCATGGATGAGGAACAAGTTGTAATAGATATGGCTGAATGTATTCGGTGTGGTGTTTGTCATTCTATATGCCCGCAAGATTCAGTGAAACATGATAGTGAGAAAATACCGGAACTGGTACAGAATAACCTCGATATTACTAAAAAATATATGGATCTTTGTGCTCAATACCTGGGAGATGTTCAAGAAAAAGCCAAGTGTTTACATCGTATGAGAAAGCATTTTAATAAAGAGAAGATAGTGGCGGGAAAAACCCTGGAAGAACTTAAGAAACTGGAAAATATGTAATCATGGTGGTGATTATATTCTAGGGAAAACAGGAATAGTTTTTTCTTAAAAATATAGTAAAATGGAGATTTATTAGTTATGCTTATGACGAATTTAATGCATCTTGAAAATGAAGTAGAAGTTAAAGAAGTGCTTGAAGCAAACGAGAATGTCGTGATTTGTTGCGGTCGAATGGGGCCAATGTGTCTTCCTGTTTATTTTGACATAGAACAATTACAAGCTCAGTATCCACATGTTGCCTTTAGAGATATGGACTTTGATATTCCAGTAGCAAATTTTATTAAAAATCTACCACAATGTGCCACTTTTATGGGGTTGCCTTTTACTGTATATTTCAAAAATGGAAAAGTCGTTGCTGCAACTACCAGTATTCAAAGCAGAAACCAAATCGTGGAGATATTGGATCGGGAGTTTGGAAAGGAGTCATGAATAAAATTACATTGAATGTGCGGTTTTTGTAGATGAATGTTCAGTTGATGCAATTTCAATAAAAAATTGGAGAATCTGAATATTTGGTAAAGATAAAGTTTTGGTATAAGAATTATTATTTTTTAACATAGGAGTTAGAGGATGTTCCAGGTAGATAAAGAAAAATGTACAGGATGCAGTGTTTGTGTTAATGAATGTCCGGTGGAAGCAATATCAATGGCTGATGGAAAAGCTGAGATCGATAACAGTAGGTGTATAGAGTGTGGTAGATGCGTTCAGGTCTGCCCTCAGGAGGCAATCTATTCTGAAGTACAACAGCCGCAGAATATTCCTCAACAACAAGGGCAAAGTTTTTCTAATACTGGTTTTGGTATAGGAG